>JBAXMA010000617.1:0-1009 GCA_037134535.1 bacterium | reverse complement strand
GATGCCCGCCGCACCAAGTGCAACTGGTGCATGTTCCCGCGATGAACCGCATCCGGCATTCCTGCCCTGAAGATCACCGCACAGAAGCAAACCAGAGAAGCGATGCAGATCTCTATGTTCCACTATTTCTTTCTCACCGGAGCCCGCGTCATCCAGATCACATGTTCCTGCCCGTCACAGGTTGGCGGCAAGTACGAACCGGTCTTCGATTCCGCTATGCGGTCGCTGGAAGCGGAATGAAGGCAGTGGCCACAGACCTGAACGGTATTCGGATTCGACGTCTGGACAAACAGGCAGAATGCCCTATTGCATCACTCCCTTGAATGTCCTACAATCCCTGCATGCCTTCACATCAACAGATTGACAAACGCAGTCTGGCTCTGGCACAAGTTATCGCGACTAAGATCGACGCAGATCCGGGAAAGCTGGCAATCGACAGGGCGCGCGACCGTTGCGCTCGCTGGCTGCGGGCCGCTCCCTGTGACGACGTAAATCTCTGGGCAGAGCTTCTTTTGAAGCCATGGCCAGACATTCGTACAGTCCTTCTTGACACGTCAGAGCGCGGTACTCGACTGCGCCAAAGCAGCCCTTTCTGTGACGTCATCTCGCCACGCGAAAGGTGGAATTTGTACCGGAGTTTCAAACATGACTCGCGCACAACTTGAGCACATTCTGCCATCCGACTATGTGCAACGTGCAACGACCGCCCTCTCCCATTGCGAATCGCGAGCAAGAACTTAAAACGCGCGACAGTGACAGTTAGAAAGGTCACGGCCACTGCTCTATTCGGCGAAGAGCTTCGTCGCCACTAGGCAACTGAGTTTCGATCGAGCGTTGTGGCACGCCTGATCATCAATCACGCCTGTGCCACAGGCACCTTTCGATTCATATTGCCGCAAAGTGGCATACCTGAACAGTCACTAGCATAAGGCAGGACGGAAAGATGAAGAATTATGTAAACTGGGTATCCACATCACTCAACCACCCCCTACCGGTTGTGGTCCTGTGA
>JBAXMA010000616.1:0-1012 GCA_037134535.1 bacterium | reverse complement strand
AGATTAAGAAAACGAAGAGGAAGCAGGTTCTTCTCTCCGGTATTGAAACTCATGTGTGCGTATACCAGACAGCGGTTGATCTGCTTGGCTCGGGATACGAAGTTCAGGTTGTTGCAGATGCTGTTTCATCAAGGACCCCTGAAAACAAGAGGATCGGCCTTGAGCGGATACGGGACGCGGGTGGGGTTGTGACGAGCACGGAAATGGCCCTCTTCGAAATGCTGAAGGAAGCCAAAGGCGACAAGTTCAAAGAGATCCTTAAGGCAGTGAAATAGAGGTCGGAACAAGCATGAACACGCAAGACAAAATCTCCAGGCTGGACAAATGTTTTGAAGACGGGAAGGCCCGGTTTGTTGAAGACTGGCAGACTCTACTGCGGTTTCCGAGCATCAGCACTGAGCCTGACAACGACAAGGACTGCCGCGCTTGTGCAGAGTGGTTGGTCAGTCACCTTGCGACGATGGGCTTCGAATCGCGCCTCATCGAGACCAAATCCAAACCGCTTGTCTATGCTGAGCGGAAAGGCGTCGCTGGAAAGCCCGTTGTTCTCTTCTACGGGCACTATGACGTACAGCCTGTTGATCCGGTAGGTGAATGGTTAAGCCCTCCATTTGACCCTACAATGCGGGATGGCCGACTGTATGCCAGAGGGGCGGTCGACAATAAGGGTCAGGTCATGTACGTGCTCAAGGCCATGGAGATCATGATCAATGAACGCGTTCCGCTTCCGACGATCAAGGTCATTCTGGAAGGTGAGGAAGAATCAGGAAGCCAGGGCATCACGCGTGCACTTCCGGACATCAAAGAGCTGATCGCGGCTGACATCCTGATGATCTGTGACTCCGGAATGGTTGCGCCAGGCATGCCGACTATCACGATGGGCCTTCGCGGGCTGATTCATCTGACCGCCTCGCTCCGCGGCCCGAACCACGACCTGCATTCCGGCACTCACGGTGGACGTGCACCCAATCCAGCGCAGGGGATGGCACAACTTGTTGCCACGTTGCACAAG
>JBAXMA010000615.1:0-1016 GCA_037134535.1 bacterium | reverse complement strand
CCTGGTGGAGTCCTCGTACCATGCCGAAAGCCGTTCCTGTCAGCCGTTGCGGGCGATGAAAGGGTCAAATGAGCGTGCTGTCTGATCATCCTGGGGTTTCGCCTGGTGGTGTGCGCCCGTTTCTCTGGGCTGCTTTCGCCACGCTCATTATAGGCTTGCTGCTGACGGTGACTGCAGCCTTGCTGGCGAAGTCGAGAGCTGAGGCATTTATCGAAAAGGAATTCATCTTCTCCTGCGATGATGTGAAGGCTAGGATTGCTGAGCGGTTAGCTGACCATGCAAGGATTCTGCGAAACGGTTCGGCGTTCTTTGCTGCCTCGGAAACAGTGACACGACAGATGTGGCGGCGGTTTACAGAGCAGCAGCAGATGGAGCACTATCTTCCCGGCATACAGGGACTGGGTTTCGCATTTCTGATCCCCCGCGACAAACTGGACGAGCACCAGCGGACTATTCGCAGTGAAGGCTTCCCTGACTACAGGGTCTGGCCGGAAGGAGATCGTTCTTTTTATTCCTCCATCATCTACCTGGAGCCGTTTACCGACCGCAATCTGCGCGCTTTCGGATATGATATGTTAAATGAACCGGTGCGTAGAGCTGCCATGGAAAGTGCTCGCGATATGGATATTGCAGCGCTTTCGGGTAAGGTTGTTCTAGTTCAGGAGACCGGGAAGGATGTGCAGGCCGGAACGTTGATGTACGTGCCGGTTTACCGCAACGGGCAACCTGCCGGGACTGTTGATGAACGACGCGCCGCTCTTGTAGGCTGGGTCTACAGCCCCTACCGCATGAATGACCTCTTGCGTGGCATTCTCGGCGATGCTGGCCGGCAGAATGCAGAATATCGTCATTTGCAGGTGTATGACGGCGAGCAGATATCGCCGGCCAGTCTGCTTTATGACAGTCATCCGGCCTGGACAACTCAGCCTCGCTTTACCAGGCAGAGTGTTATTGATTTCGGGATGCATCGATGGACGCTTCGTTTCATCATGTGCGGCGGACCAGCCGTGGAGTAC
>JBAXMA010000614.1:0-1030 GCA_037134535.1 bacterium | reverse complement strand
CGTCAATTGTTTGAACTGAATCGACGATGTAGCAAGACGCATCTGCCGTTTCGGCCCGGCAGCAACAGCAGGTAACACTGCCGCAGCGGCAGCGCAACAGCCAACAGTTTTCAGAAACTCGCGCCTTGATGCCCGCTTATCTGTCATCATTGACCTCTTTGTAATATGCTACTTCAGCAGTGACTTCAGATGCTTGATTGATCGTTCGGCCTGTTCCACCGTTCCGCATTCAACGCTGAAGACGATATCGCGTTTAGCTTTACCGCAAATTCTTATGACGCGCGCCCAGTCGATCACCCCGTCGCCACAGGCGCAGCCAACCGGCGTACCGGAGACTTTACCCCGCTCAGCTTCTGAATGCTTCACCGAGATGTCTTTTGCGTGCAGATGAACAAGACTGTCCAGAACGCTCTCAAGCCACATGTACGGGTCCTGACCACCAAGATAACTGTTGCCGGTGTCGAAGTTGACGCCTATTGAAGGACTCTTCACAAGTTTAAGCATACGGTCGAGCCCGGCAGGTAGTTTGCTGTACTGCTGGTGCGGTTCAAGGCCGATTAGTATATTGCGTGGTTCCGCAACTTTCGAGGCCTCCATAAGGGTGTACCTCATCAGTGTGTAATCCTCGTCTTCGGTAGTCCATGCCGGCTTCGGGCCTTCATCGGTGTTGACTACCCTTGCGCCGCATTCGGCGGCAAAACGGACTGCCTGTTTGAGGTATTCTGTACTGATTTCCGGTTTACAGAGAGGGCAGTGTGCTGAAAGACCTGATAGCTTTATATTGGCCTTCTCGCAAGCGCGCTTTATCCGGAGCGGATCGTCCAGCATGGAAACGCTGTGAAAGTAGCCGGCTTCGCTGAGAAGTTCCCTGCCCCAGTGAACCATAGGTTCTACGTACTCGTATCCAAGCTCGGCAGCCTTGGCCACGCCCCATTCAAAAGACTTATCAGCGCTTCGCACAAACTCCATATTGATACCAATTCCAATCTTGCTCATTACAGTACCCCCCTTTGTTCCGGCCTTTATTGTT
>JBAXMA010000613.1:0-1031 GCA_037134535.1 bacterium | reverse complement strand
CTTCAATGATTCCCCGTAAGAGCGGAGACCGGATCAAGAACGACCGCCGGGATGCTTTGAATCTTGCTCGACTGCACCGTGCTGGCCAACTGACCGCAGTTTACGTCCCGACTACCGAAGATGAAGCGATGCGTGATCTGACTCGTGGCCGGGAAGATGCCGTCAAGGCGCTTAGGGTATCTCGCCAGGTACTTCTTGGTTTCCTTCTTCGCCACGGTCATCGGTACAGCGGTAAGTCTCACTGGAGCGTAGCCCACTTAAACTGGATCGCCGATATAAAGATGCCGCATCGGGCACAACAGATTGCTCTACAAGAGTACGTACATGCCGTACAGGAACAGGCTGAACGTGTAGAACGCTTGACCAATGAGATCAAGGAGCTGATTCCGCAATGGCAGCTTGCTCCAGTGGTGACCGCACTACAAGGTCTGCGAGGCGTTTCTATGATTGTTGCCTCAACCACTGCTGCTGAACTTGGCGACCTGACTCGCTTTGACTCGCCCAAACAGCTCATGGCCTACTTGGGGCTTGTCCCCAGTGAGCATTCCAGTGGAGCAACCACCAGACGAGGCGGTATAACCAAGACCGGCAACGGACATGTCCGGCGGGCTCTTACAGAAGCAGCCCATGCTTACAGTCTCCCAGCCAGAGAAAGTCGAGTACTGAAAAAGCGCCTTGAAGGACTACCAGAAGAAGTCAAAAAGATTGCCTGGAAAGCACAAGTCAGACTCTGCGGTAGATTCAAGCGACTCCTGGCAAAAGGCAAGAACCGCAACTCTGTTGTAACAGCAACCGCCCGAGAACTTGCCGCCTTCATGTGGGCCATTGCCTGCGCAATACTGCCGGTACAAGAAGCATAAAAAAGGACATTCAAAGAACAAAACTGACCGCAAGGAGGAAAAGGCACCCGAACCCGACAAAACTTCCCAGGACAGAACCAGGGACGCGATCACGTTCAGGAGAATCCTCGACAAAGCTATGAGAATAAGGCGCAAGCCGAACTTCCGATTTTAGAGCGAGGCAGCTCCGCG
>JBAXMA010000612.1:0-1031 GCA_037134535.1 bacterium | reverse complement strand
CTTCAATGATTCCCCGTAAGAGCGGAGACCGGATCAAGAACGACCGCCGGGATGCCTTGAATCTTGCTCGGCTGCACCGTGCCGGCCAACTGACAGCGGTTTATGTCCCTACGACCGAAGATGAAGCCATGCGCGACCTGACCCGTGGCAGGGAAGATGCGGTCAAGGCACTCCGGGTATCTCGTCAGGTACTCCTGGGTTTTCTGCTGCGCCACGGTCATCGCTACAGTGGGAAATCACACTGGAGTACAGCGCACTTAAACTGGATCGCTGATATCAGGATGCCGCACCGGGCACAACAGATTGCCCTGCAAGAGTACGTACATGCCGTACAAGAGCAGACTGGACGTGTAGAACGCTTGACTTGCCAGATTCAGGAGCTGATTCCCCAGTGGCAGCTTGCTCCACTGGTAAAAGCATTACAAGCACTGCGAGGCGTCTCGCTGATTGTTGCCTCAACCACGGCTGCTGAACTTGGCGACCTGACCCGCTTCGACTCGCCCAAACAGCTGATGGCCTACCTGGGGCTTGTACCCAGTGAGCATTCCAGTGGAGCAACCACCAAACGAGGCGGCATAACCAAGACCGGCAACGGACATGTCCGGCGGGCACTTACAGAAGCAGCCCATGCCTACAGCCTTCCAGCCAGAGAAAGTCGAATACTGAAAAAGCGCCTTGAAGGGCTGCCACAGGAAGTCAAAAAGATCGCCTGGAAAGCACAGGTAAGACTTTGCGGCAGATTCAAAAGGCTTCTGGCAAAAGGAAAGAGCCGCAACTCCGTTGTAACAGCAACCGCCCGGGAACTTGCCGCCTTCATGTGGGCCATCGCCTGCGCGATACTCCCGGCGCAGGAAGCATAAAGCAGGACATTCAAAGAACAAGACTGATCTAAAGGAGGAAAAGGCATCCAAACTCGACAAAACTTCCCAGGACAGAGCCAGGGACGCGATCACGTTCAGGAGAACCCTCGAGTGGCCTATGAGAATAAGGCGCAAGCCGAACTTCCGATTTTAGAGCGAGGCAGCTCCGCG
>JBAXMA010000611.1:0-1040 GCA_037134535.1 bacterium | reverse complement strand
CCTCTGCTTCAGCTACGATCTCGGGCGGATTACGGCTAACCGGCCACCACCACAAATGAGGACGACGGCAACCCCAGTCCTTCCAGCCCGGGTACCACGGATAATCGCAGGCAAACCACCAGTAGCCGGGTCCGTAGAACCAGTCCCAGATTCCCGTCGGGTACCAGTTGGCTGAGTAGTCGGATCTCAGGATCTTGTACTTCATCTTGCCCTTAGCCACGGGCGCTCCGAAGAAGTATTTTGCCACGATGGTGGCCGTGATCCTCTCGCCAAGCATCACGGGCTCAGTGGGCGCCTCAACGGTAACTTCAAACTCCGGTTTCTTGTATTCCTCAACCCTGAAGCTTGCGCCGTGGCCACGGCCCGGCAGAGTGATGGAATAGGTGCCAAGTGTTGCATCGGCAGGAATCGGGAATTCTCCGTCGAATCCGCCGTAGTTATCAGCCGTGTATGTCTTCTCAAGAATCTTCTGGCCCTTCGGATCAGTGATCCACACCGCAAAGGACTGCTTTGCAAAGTCGGAGGTGTTCGTCTGGTCGTATCTTGCATGGCGTACCCAGGTCTTGAATCGCATCGGCTGACCCGGCCGATAGACCGGCCGGTCCGTGATTGAGAACACCTTGGTCTGATTGTATTCAGTCTCGCGGTAGTTGCCGTACCAGATGCCGGTAAAGCCAAGATAGGCAAGGCGACCGCCCTGACCTTGTCCTGAGCCTGTTGCAGGTTCTGGCTGGGTTGTGGCCATGATAAGCCACTGAAAGTTCTGCTGAAAGTCTTTGGGTGCCGGAAGCACCTGTCCGTTCTCGTCGGAGAACTCGGCGAAGCCGGTTGTTATAACGTTGTAGTGCCGGCCGATAAGTTGCTCAAGTTTGGTCGGTTCCTGCCGATAGCCGAAAAACTCCAGGTTCACCTTCTGAAGCGGCTCGCCGGTAAGTGCGTCCGCGATAAAGAAATAGGCCTGTTTATCGAGCTGTTTCTTTACGATGACCGTGTCATCCAGCCACATGACTATCTTGCTGGTGTTGCCGTCAGTCATCTTC
>JBAXMA010000610.1:0-1048 GCA_037134535.1 bacterium | reverse complement strand
CTCGAAAACTGCGTGACCATTGCGACGGATCTTGACTGGGAAACGGATCGGATCGCTGCGGCAGGAGTGCTGGGCCTGCTGCACGATGTAGGCCGGTTCCCGCAGTTCCAGAAATATCATACCCTTGTTGATTCACAATCTGTCGACCACGGCGAACTTGGACGCAAGATAGTCAGCGACCTTTTCCTGCTGTCTTCCTCCGGGCCAGCCGAGAGAAGCGACATAATGTGCGCGATTTGTCATCACAACAAGCGCGACCTCCCGGCCGGCGCAGGACCGGGTGCTCTGGCACTCCTGAAACTGGTACGGGACGCCGACAAACTGGACATTATCCGGACGCTCAACGAGCTCCTGCGGACCGACGGGTTCAGCAGATATCCCGAACTGCTGCTCAATGTTGATCAATATGGTCCTGCCAACCCGTCCTTGATCGATGATATCGCCTGCTGCCGACCCGGCTCATACAGTAAGGTAAAATCTCTTGCCGACATGCAACTGATGCAGCTCTCGTGGATCTACGACCTTAACTATCCAACTACATTCCACCTGTTGATATCACGGGGCCTGCTAGCAGCAATCAAGCAAAGACTCCCTGATGCTGAAGGAGTTGATCGCATCACTGTGGCGGCTGAAAAGTATGCGGTAAAACAGGCCGGGCTCTCCCGTGTCTCCCTGGCCTCTGACCATGAGTCAAGTGCCGCAGACAGGAGGATTTCGCCATGACTCGTGCCTTCGCGTGCAAATGCGCCGGAAAGTCCAGGCGCTGTATCATTCCACAAAAGATTGTTGTAACAGGTCCCGGTGCTATCGGCTGTCTCTTTGCCGCCGTGCTCAGTGAGGCCGGACATGACGTGACACTTCTTGACCACAGACCTGCACGCGCGCTGCTTATCACTAATCAGGGTGTCACCATTCAAACCGGCAAATCAACCCGTCGCGTACTCATTCCGGCAACAGCCAATGCTCATACAATCGGTATTGCAGACTTCGTGTTCCTGTGTATCAAGTCAAATGACACTCTGGCAGCCGTCTCCCGCACTGCTCCGGC
>JBAXMA010000609.1:0-1098 GCA_037134535.1 bacterium | reverse complement strand
CGGATGCGGTTCATCGCGGGAACATGCACCAGTTGCACTTGGTGCGGCGGGCATCAAGGCGGTTGTCGCGGAATCCTATGCCAGGATCTTCTTCCGGAACTCCATTGCCACTGGCGAATTGTTCCCTTGCGAATCGATGGAACGGCTTTGTGACATTTTTCACACCGGCGATGAGGTTGAGATCGACGTGACGGGTGCACTGGTGACGCACAAGGGTACCGGTAAGACCTTTGCCGTAAAGCCACTTGGTCCGGTTGTGCCCGTGATAGAAGCGGGAGGCCTTTTCGCGTATGCCAGGCAGACAGGTATGATCCAGAAACCGGCACCGCCTCAAAAAAAAACTTCAACGACAGTCATAGCGTTTGCTAATCAGAAAGGCGGGGTCGGCAAGACGACCACTGTCGTTAATCTGGCGGCGTCTCTGGCGGCCCGCAAGTATGAGGTACTGGTTATAGATCTTGATCCCCAATGCAATGCGACCAGCGGTCTTGGAGTACCGCGGACTAAAGGTGGCAGCATTTACGGATCGCTTGTTGGTGAAGACTCTATTCTGGAGAAGATCAAGGCGACGTCCATTCATGGGCTTAGCATTGTGCCATCCGAGGTCGATCTTGCCGGCGCAGAAGTGGATGTGCCAAGGGGTGAGCGCTATCTTCACAGATTCAAGGAGGCGATTGCGCCGATTCTTGAACAGGGACAGTATGACTTCATTCTTGTTGATTGCCCGCCGTCGCTGGGCATTTTGACCATGAACGCTTTTGCCGCAGTCAATTCCGTTGTGATTCCAACACAGTGTGAGTACTACGCCATGGAGGGGCTGGCAGTCATCTGCCAGCTAATTGAGCAGATCCGTGCCGGAAGCGGCAACAGCAGTCTTGCCATCGAAGGCATCCTCATGACCATGTATGATGGACGCACCCATCTTTCCGGTGAAGTCGTTGATGAGGTGCGCCGTTTCTTCGGTGACAAGGTATATTCAACTGTGATTCCTCGCAATGTAAGACTCAGCGAAGCACCAAGCTACGGCATGGCCGCTGTTGAATATGATGCGTCATGCGCTGGCTCAAAGGCCTACAAGAAGTTCTCGGAAGAGTTCTT
>JBAXMA010000608.1:0-1100 GCA_037134535.1 bacterium | reverse complement strand
TGTACTACGCAGGATCAGGTATTCGCTCCCGTACCATCCAGAGATTTGCCAGGGCACAAAGCAGCTTCAGTTTCAGGTCGTTCTTACAAATGCCTCGGTAGAAGATTTTCCGAAAGCCAAACTGGCATTTGATGACCCGAAAGGGATGCTCCACTTTGGCGCGGAAGTGGGCTTTCGCCGTCTCAATCAGATTCAGAAGCCTGCCCTCTGGTGTCTCTGGAAGCACTCTGCGTTGGCCGGGCTTCATGGCAATCCTGAACTCAGCTTGGCAGTCTTGGAAATCGTCACGTTTCTCGATGCCGATGTGGCCTGCATCGCCATAGATGAGGCGTTCATCCCCATGAAGCCGGTCTGCTGCTGTGTTCAGCTCATGCACATTGGCAGCGGTGCTCTCAACGGAGTGGACCAGGCCAGATGCGGCATCAACTCCAATGTGGCAGCGCATTCCAAAGAACCATTGCTTGCCCTTGGCCACCGAGTGCATTTCGGGATCCCTCTCCTTGCGCTTGTTCTTGGTGGAACTGGGGGCATTGATGATCGTGGCATCAAGGATCGTGCCTTCCCTCAGCATCGCCCCTCTCTCACTCAGCATCTGGTTCACACCCTCGAGGATCTGCTCGGCAATCCGGTGCTCTTCCAGCAGATGGCGGAAGTTGAGGATCGTGGTTTCATCAGGGATCCGCCCTTCCATCGTCTCGATCCCTGCGAAGCGGCGGAAGCAGGGCGTATCGATCAGCATCTCCTCCATCAGGGGGTCTGAAAGCGTGAACCACTGCTGCAGCAGGTGGATCCGGAGCATCACCTCCAACGGAATCGGCGGACGACCTCCTTTGCTGGACGGCTTGTGATAAACGGGTTCAATCAAAGCCAGAAAAGCCTCCCAGGGAACCGTGATCTCCATTTCTTCCAAGAAGCGCTGGCGACGCGTCTTCTTTTTCGCGTAGATCTGCTCGTAGTCCGTGAAGCCCAGCTGGAGAGGGACAGCCATCCGGTCCAGTCTCAGTTCGAGAACTGGACTGATTTTAGCGGGTTTTTCAGAGGTTCCCTAGTGTCACGTCCCAGAAATATGCGAGCAAAGCCTATGGAGCTTCTCCAGGATC
>JBAXMA010000607.1:0-1102 GCA_037134535.1 bacterium | reverse complement strand
CGGTATCACTATGGCGCCCTGAAATACCGACAGTGACATCGGCAGACTCCCGACCAGCTTAACCTTGAACTCTTCTCCGCGCTCATCCCGGTAAGTCAGGATGCCACCTTTCTCAGGGTCTACCTTCTTCTGCAGGCCCCACATGGCAGTATTCAGGTCGCCTGTCAGGCCGGGTACCACACCGTCAGGAAGTTGTTTATTAAGCAGATCCCATAGTTTCCCGCCGGATGACTCTTCCGTAAACGCCTTTCGCACGGCAAAGTCATCCGGATCGACTCCAAGCAGGCGCGGAGTTTGCGCGCGGTTGAGGTTCAGGCAGCTCGCATCATCGCCATCATGCACTTTGATCGACACAATGCCGACATCCTTCAGCAAGGTCTCGCCATCCAGCCTCAGCTTCTTCCTATCTTCTAAACTGCTCAGGTTGTACTGAAACGGGAGTGTCGACTCGCCGTAAACAGCAAAACCGCCTGTGCCTGAAGAACGCTTATCAGAGCCAGCCCCCACATCTTCCTGCATCGATGAGACCGCAAAGACCATAAAGCAACCGCAGGCAATGAGCCCCGCTGCGGTCAGACTCCTCGCCCGCCGCCGCCCTGCATTCCTGATACTGAGCGTAAACATGGTGAAACTGCTGCCGATCCGGTCCAGCCAGATCAGCACAAGCCTGATCAAACCGAGGCCTGACAGCAGAAGTAAACCACCAGCCGCAAAGAATGCCGGCGCGGCATTGTGGGCGCCCGTCATCACGGCGACCGCGATAATGCCAGCGGCAACAATCACACCGGTCCACGACAGAATCGCGAGCTTTCCGGCGGTCTTACCAGAGGTCTCCGCCGGATCTGCGGACAGCGAGATATTCCCGGAGAGCAACTCGCGAGCGGGTCGGGCCGATTGCCGCCTTATTGCTATGCCTATTGAGCCTACCGCGCAGACAAAGCATGCGACTGCGCCTTCCACAATCGTCAACGTCTCAGCATGGTACTGAATGGCTGAATTGGCCACGGCACCCTGCCAGTAATTACTTAGTCCCCATATCAACGACCGCGTGTAGAGCATCCCGAGTAAAGCGCCTGCGAGTGATCCCAGCGCTGCCGTCAGG
>JBAXMA010000606.1:0-1108 GCA_037134535.1 bacterium | reverse complement strand
GTTAGTAAGAGTGGCTTGTCCGTGTCGAGCCACGTGCTCTTCGTTGTCGCCGATGACGATCAGGGGGTGGCAGCCGCCATCCCCGCCTGCTCCCGACCATCGGGAGGCGGGCAGGCCTGGCGGCTGCGTCGCTGGCACAGCAAAGAAGCATCCGGCAGTCCGTCACCCGACGGACGGACGCCACCTTGTGCGTTACTTGAGTTAATCAGCCACCCACGAATCGCATATCTATACCTTTGTCCATGCCTTGCAGACGTCCCTTGCAGACCCTACTTTTTCATTCTCCCAGCGACCGGTATCGTGCTACTTTAACGGCTGCTATGAATCATGACTCAACAATGCTCTGGCTCACTGCGTGGCGGAGGAAGTCCATCTTCTTCTGTATTCTGAGCGCTATTGGCGGACTACTGTTTGCGGTCGCTCTTCTCGCGATGGCGTGGGTCATTGTCTTCGCGGTCTCCGTCAATGTGATGATCAGCGGCGGCCGCATCCATGCCATTATCGCCACTGCTGCGCTTCCGCTCCTGTTCGTCGGGAGCGCACTGATATCGCAGGATTCACTTGAGAAATACAGTGTTACTCCTCGCAGGGAGGAAGGCTCCCTGACCGGACGCGGTTTGATCGCGCTGCTTTCGCCGCGGAATATCATCGCTATTATTAAGATTACGGCTGATGTTCTTTTCTCGGGTCCGCGAGTCGCGATCTGGTCCGCCAAGCAGGCATTCCTCGCGTTTGCGATTGTCAGAATCGATGTTGTGGGTTGTGCGGCTGTTCTGGATCTCATTTATCGAACCGGCCATCGCATGTCTTATCAGGAGATATCCGGAGCCGTGGCAGGGCTGAACCCTGTGAAAGTATTCAATCAGCTCAGGCTGCTGGATGGCGTTCTCTTTCTGACATCCGATCCACCGGGACTTGCTCTTGAGAGCGAACTGAAAGAGGAGTTAGCTCTGAAGAACAAGGGGAGTGACGGGCTTGGCTGAAGGAATTGCATCAAGAATGATTCAGTAGTGGCGTCGTGTAACTCCGCCCTCTAGTCTTACGAGCAAATCACTGCCCTTACTGGAGGGGCGAGCTATGCGAGCCCGTTCTTGACGTTCATTTGGAT
>JBAXMA010000605.1:0-1130 GCA_037134535.1 bacterium | reverse complement strand
AGAGCGCCGTGGCTACAGGCGGGGACATGGACAAAGAAATCGACAACGATTACGACAAGGATTACGACGACGATTAATCAGGAAACGACCCAGCGGCCCTCCGGCTTCTTTCACTTGTTGGATATTGGATACTCGTGATACGGTACCGCAATGAATAGAGATGAAATAAAGGCGGCAATGGCCGATATTGAGGCGACAAGCGATCTGCTTGAGAAGGCCCTGAAGCTGGCAGGAGTCGTCACATCACTTTTCCGGGAGGAAGGATCGGATCTGGTTGTGGTCGGTGGCTCGGCTGTTGAGTTCTACACCGAAGGCGCCTACATGTCAGGCGACATTGACTTCTGCAGGAAGAACATGGACCGGATTCCGTTGCGCAGACTCCAGGACATGATGGCGTGCCTGGGCGGCAGTGGCGGCCCGAGAAGCTGGCAGGTCGCCGGCCTCTATGTAGACCTGTTAGGATTGCTTGAGAATGAAGCAAGGACGCCTTGCCGGAGTGTAGACACACCGTATGGAACGATCAGTATTGTCCCCGCCGAACTCGCACTGGTAGAGCGCGTACTGCTCGCGTACTATCCACGGGCAGACGTCGAAGCCTGTGGCATCGCGAAGAAGCTCCTTGCCGCGTGCCTTTCAGGACAGACTGCAGTGGACTGGAACGAGGTAGACCGGTTGGCTGCATCAAATGACTTTAAGATATCAAAGGAACTCGCCGAACTGAAACAGGAGGTCGCTGATGAGCTCAAAGCAAAGCGGCCTTAAGATCGCATGGACCTGGGAGGAATGGCTCGCGAGCAGGGACGCCAGACGCGCCGCAGCGAACCTTGTGGGCCCTCAAATCCTGAGGCGCAAGTCCTCTTCATCAGATCGACGTCTCCGCAAAGCCTTCAGCGGAGAAAGAGGTCCTTCCTTCAGCCCTGAAACCCGGTGAGTACGACTAGGTTCAGTGAATGGACAAAGAAATCGACTACGATTAATCAGGAAACGACGGAGCGTCTCTTCGTAGCCGCGAGCGTAAACTCGTGGACGCACCCGGTGATGTCACGTGGTCGCCGGAGAAGAGCCACGGACTTACGTCCGCAGCTACAACATGTGCTCCACGTCCCTGCCTGTAGCCACGGCGCTCTGTC
>JBAXMA010000604.1:0-1136 GCA_037134535.1 bacterium | reverse complement strand
TGCTTTGTAGGTCTTGGGCCTGCTGTCCCGTGATGCGTCGCAACGGCGAACCTCCTCCGATCGAGCGGTAGGCCTGCCGTGACTTGCCGCTGCGTAAGCTGCTGATCAGCCATGCGAATGGCTTCTGCATCGCTGATACCGGCAGGCGGATGATCTCCGGATCTGAGAATAGATTGTAAAGAAACGGCCCAACGTCCTGGATCCGTTCCGGTCCGCCAAGGTTCAGCAGGACAACGCCGACTCGTGGTTTTCGTTTGGTTGCAGATGGTTCCATGCGGGCTTCAAATGCACGATTGGATTCAGCCATGAAGGCTTTCGCGCGTCGTTCGGCGTGTCAGTGGATTCCAGCAGTCAAGTTCCTGGAAAGCCCGGCCAAGCAGAGATCCTCGAAGGGTGTCGATGTCGATTGCACCTGAAAAGTCAGCCCCGCGAATGCAACTAGCGCCGCTTATATCACTGTTTTTGAGCTCTGCATGTCGGAAATCAACATAGTCAAGCTGGCAGTTCAGGAATCGAGTCCCCTCACACAATGCACCTCTCAATAGGGCATGGCGTAGATCTGCTCCAGCCAGTCGTGCGCCTCGCAGGCAAGCACCTGAGAGATCAGCTCCGCTGAGATAGGCACCCATTAACGATGCTCCTTCCAGATCCATGCCGGCAAGATCTGCATTGTTGAGAAAAGCCCCATTAAGCCGTGCCTGCGGGCCGATTGCACCACAGCTCCGGAAATTAAAGCCGTGGGGCCATATTGTATGGCTGTCATAACGAGCCAGGCGTAGATCCGTTTCTTCAAGTCGGCAGCCATGAAGGTTAACACCTCTGAGATCTACTCGGCATAATCGCGCCTTGGAAAAATCCATCTCACCAAGTCGTAGGTTGCGCCAGTCGGCTCCCCTGGCATCAATTGGACCGGCATGTCTATCGTCAGGAGGTTTCTGCTGTTCGGGCGTATTGCTGTAAAAGGAGAGTGAAGCGATGGGGGAATAGGAAGCCATGATATCTGATGGGTTGATGTTTTGCTTGGTTAATGGCGACTTCGTTGTCTTTGCTGCCTTGTGCTTCCAGTCAATGGATCTCCAGATTGGAGCCGAAATGAAGCCTGAACTCTTTGGCAAACCTGCTGTTGCTGGTGTCAG
>JBAXMA010000603.1:0-1139 GCA_037134535.1 bacterium | reverse complement strand
AAACTATGCAACTTCATAAGCGCTGAGCAGCACTCGGCAGCACTGGCTGAAGAGATCATTCTCTGCCGTGGCCTGCTGCCCTTCCACGCGCCGCACTTCTGCGATTTGATCCTGAAAGACAATCGCGCCGCAGAAGGAGATACTGTGACAACCCTCGACCTCAATCTGCAAGAGACGGCCGAAACCGTGCTCCGGTCCAGACTGACTGACCTTACGAACCATAATGTGAGCGGTGCTGCGGTTGTGATCATTGACGTTAAGTCGGCAGCTGTTCGTGCAATGGTCGGATCTCCCGACTTCAGCAATGCAGCTGCAGCCGGTCAGGTGAACACAGCAATAGCATCACGATCACCGGGTTCAGCTCTCAAACCATTCATTTATGCCCTTGCATTGGATCAGGGCATTTGTTCGCCTCAAACAGTATTGGCTGATATCCCGATGAACTACTCCGGCTACAGGCCATCCAATTTCGATCTCGCCTTTCGAGGTCCGGTGACGGTTACTGAGGCATTGGTTTCATCCCTGAATATTCCAGCCATGAGCTTGACTCAGAAGGTCGGACTGGACAATACCGTTCAGACGCTGCAGCGGCTGGGCATCTCGACCCTCAGGAATCCGCCAGCCCATTACGGAATCAGCATTGCCATAGGCACCTGTGAAGTTACACTCCTGGACCTCGCAAATGCCTATGCCTGTCTGGCACGGGAGGGCACTTTCGCGCCGGTGCGGCTGACAGAATCAGATACACTGACATCGAGGCTGCCCCGAGTGTTTTCGACAGAAACTGCATTTATGATCTCTGACATGCTCAGTGGTGAAGCACGGCAGTTCGATATCAGCGGTCATATCGCAGACACGGTCCAGACGCGGGTCGCATGGAAGACCGGCACGTCCTCCGGCCGACGCGACGCCCTGGCTGTAGCGTGGAACCCAGAGTATGTCGTCGCCGTCTGGCTCGGAAACCCTGATGGCAGCGCCCCGAGAGACGTCAAAGGCAATGATGCCGCAATTGCAGCTCACAGCATCTTCAGGCACATCTATCCGGACGGAACAGGACCCTGGTTCGAGCGCCCGGCTGGCCTGTCAACACGGCGGGTCTGTGCAAGAAGCGGCGACCTTCCCAACAGATACTGTGCATC
>JBAXMA010000602.1:0-1141 GCA_037134535.1 bacterium | reverse complement strand
CAGTGGGATTGATGTATCGCCAGGGCTATCATCAGCAGTACCTGAACAATGACGGCTGGCAGCAGGAGATGTACGTCGACAACGAATTTGATCGTCTCCCGCTGACCCGTGCCTGCAATCAGCAGAAACAGCCGGTTAAAATCCAGCTCCCGGTTCCATCCGGGATTCTCCATGCCTGCGTCTGGCAGATGGATATCGGCCGGGTACCGCTGTTCCTACTGGACACAAATATCCCCGAGAATCCTCCTGAACTGCGGACTGTAACAGCCAGTCTTTATGGTGGTGACCGCACAGTCCGGATTCTGCAGGAACTCCTCCTCGGAATCGGCGGCTATAACGCACTGCTCGAAATTGGCTTTGATCCGGCTGTTTGTCACATGAACGAGGGACACGCCAGCTTCGTCGGACTTGCCCGCATTGCACACCTGTGTGGCACTTCGAAACTGGACACGAAAACTGCTTTCGAGATCATGGAACGGACATCAGTATTCACGACTCATACGCCAGTCGCAGCAGGAAACGAGACGTTCCCGATCGACCTGCTACGACCTCATCTTGAAAAGCTGCGCGACACACTCAAAATTGAACCGGATCAGGTTCTGTCATGGGGTCAGTCCGCATACGGCGGGCAGCAGCACGAACTTTCGATGACAGTCCTCGGCATGAAGATGTCTCAATCAATCAACGCGGTCAGCAGAATACACGGTCAGGTGGCACGCAAGATGTGGGCTCATCTCTGGCCGGAGAAACCGGAAAACGAAGTACCGATCCAGCATATCACAAACGGCATTCACGTGGCCTCATGGCTCTCGCCCGACATGACAATGCTCTTCGACCGGTATCTGGGCCCGGACTGGCACGATGATCCTTCAAATGAGCACGTGCTCGCCGCAATTCAGGAAATCCCTGATGAGGAACTCTGGCGTGCGAGAGAGCTTGCCCGCGCTCGACTCATGAGAAGAGCACGCGAGCACGCGGAGAAGCAGTGTCTGGCGCGAAACGCCAGTAAGTCCGAACTTTCACAGGCAAGATCAATTCTCGAACAGAAGACCCTCACGATCGGTTTTGCCCGACGCTTTGCCAGTTACAAACGCGCAGCCCTGATCCTGCGTGACAGGCGCCGGCTTGAGGCGCTCATCTG
>JBAXMA010000601.1:0-1143 GCA_037134535.1 bacterium | reverse complement strand
GAATAATAATGTTGATTGTCGTGTGCGCGGTGCTTGCGATAGGCATTGCAACCTGGCGTCGCGGGCGGCAGGTCACCGGGCAGACTGAGTCCATTCTTGCTGAAGTACGGAGTGGTCCGCTAATAATATCCGTCAAAGGTTCCGGCAACATCCGTGCCAAGAATTCCAGCAAGATCATCCCCAAGGTTAACCGTGGTGTCATGATTTCGTTTCTTGTGCCCGATGGGACCAGAGTCTCCAGCAACGAGGTTGTTGCCAGGTTTGTGACCGACGACGTTGACCGGCGGCTGAGCGAACTCGAGTCCGCATTCACAGACAGCCAGAGCAAGTTTGATGCAGCCCAGTCCGACTGCGAGATCCAGCTCATGGACAATGCAACTACCCAGAAGAAGGCCGAACAGGATGTCAGAACAGCCAGAATGGAGTTAGAAAAGCTTACTCAGGGCGATGAGCCGCTTGATAGGCGTAACTGCGAACTCAAAGTCCAGAACGCAGACAGTGAGCTGACCAGGAAGCAGAAGCGACACGAGGATTTGAAATCACTCCTGAAGGAAGGTTTTGTAACAGAAGATGAAGTGGAAGAGCAGCGGATCGCGGTTGAATCGGCAAAGGTAGCGCAGGATACAACGAAGATAGAACTCAAGATTCTGAATGAGTACACCATGCCGTTGAAACGGGCTACAGTCGAAGGTGCGGCGGCGCGGGCTCTGGCGGAGTTAGAAAAGACGACAAAGCAGAACGCCACTCGCATGCAGGCGAGAACCCAGGCTCTCGAACTTGCAAAGAAAGCGCTTGAACGCAGCAAGACTGCCCTGGAGTTAACTCGCAAAGAGCGGGATGAGTACGAAGTCAAATCGCCATCTGCCGGTGTTGTGATGTACGGGAATCCCGATGAGATGTGGCGCCGTGGCGACATTCAGGTCGGGGGCCAGTTCCAGCCGGGTCAGGTTCTGATGACGATTCCTGACATGTCGACAATGCAGGCGACCGTGAACATTCCGGAAGCCGACATCTACAAGGTGACGACGGGGCAAACTGCCAGGGTTACCGTCGAAGCCATCTCGGATATTCCATTCGAGGGGCGAGTGACGTTTGCGGCTGAGGTGGCTAACCCGGAAGGATGGTGGTCTTCAGGTGTGAAGG
>JBAXMA010000600.1:0-1144 GCA_037134535.1 bacterium | reverse complement strand
CCTGCTTCTTGCCATTCGCATCGGCAGCAAGCTGCCTTCCTACATGGCTGCAGCATCAATCAAGCCGCATGGTTCTGTGTTTCCGATGTAGGAAGCGCGCTTGCCTGTCCCGCCGGAGTCTGACGAAGGGGGGACGCGCGATCCAGTGTGGCTGGCTTCTATAAGTTTGCAATGGCAGGGGACCCGAGCGAACACCTGATCCTCAAGAGAGAGACATGAGTGGTTGGTAGAAGAAGATGGACTTCCTCCGCCACGCAGTGAGCCAGAGCATAGTAGAGTCACTGTTCATTTCTTTCCGAGAAAGTTGTCGTTGATCGCCTGGTCAGAATGCCTGACTGCTTTGTCAGTATGGACATTAGCGACCTCGGTAATGATCGCACCTTCCGGCCCGGCGAACATCCAGTGGCGTGAGGTTACTCTTGTTACTGGCACGAACACGCCGGGTCCCGCAATGACCTCATGTTTTGTCGTAGCCTCGCCGTTCATGTGGCATATTGGTATGACAACATCTTTTCCCAGATTCGCATCTCCTTCCCCTACCATGTGTGACAAGCCCCAACGGACGACCCATCCTTCACGCTTTGCCGGATTCTTATCCGAGTCCTCATGCCAGTGCTCCGGCAGCATCTGGCTGGGCAATAGAAACAGATCCATGATCATGTAACGATCCTCTTCGTTGTTCTTGAACATGAATGCTGCCAGCCCGAGCTTTGTGAACTGACCGGTGCCATAGTCGGACACCCACAGGTTCTCACGCATGCCAGGGAATACAGGGTAGCCGTGATACATGGCCAGGCACATGATCGCGTCCTTGCCCTTCTCAACGTCAAACTTACCGGCCTTGTAGAATGATGCGTTATCAAAAATCAGGCAATTTGCCCCGCTCTTAGCCTTGTGGCAACATTTCGCAGCCGCCTTCGGACAATCGCTTCCGGCCTTCGCATTCATTGAGCACTTGCCTTTTATTGGAGAAGTGCATCCGCTCAACAGAATCGCTGCTCCGATCAATGCCACACCGGCAACTCCTACCGTTCCTTTAGTCATCTTACTGCCTCCTGTTTATTGGTAATGCCTTAGAAGCTGTGAAACAATTCCCGGCGCGGGTGGCACCGCGCCCTCCCTTATCGAAATCACTCGATTTTGC
>JBAXMA010000599.1:0-1145 GCA_037134535.1 bacterium | reverse complement strand
GCCGGTCTCGACAGGCAGTTGCCACACGTTGCGAAAAGCGATTTCTTATCAACTGGATCTGAGGGTTGGGTGAAGATGCAGCAGACTATCAAACTGGGTGGAGAGCCAATCAATGTCCACTATGTGCGCAACCCGCTCACGGGCGAGATAGACGACTTCAAGATTGTCATTCAAGGGCCGCGCCCAGGGAGTTGACATCCATGCTGGCCACACTAATTAGAGATTCGTTCGCGGACTGTCCAAAAGAATTGCTGGCTGTAGGATACAGTCCAGAGAGTCAGGTCCTCGTTTCAAAAGGGAAAACTTATCAAGTGACGGCGGTGGCCCGTTGGCGCGAAGCGTTCTATCTTCAGGTCGTGAACGATGCGAACTGTCCGGCTTGGTTGCCTTCTTGGCTCTTTGAAGTCACAGATAAAACTCTTCCCGCAGATTGGATTTGTACTCTACAAGACGACGATCTTCAGATGATTCTAGGTCCCGAGTTCATTGCCCGAGATGAATCTTCCTATACCCGAATGGTGGAATTAGAACGGGATTCTGTTGCCGCGTTCTGGTCCCACTATTCCGATCATTCTTCAATGACTTGACACACTCTGCGCTCCGAGGCCGACACGCGCCGTGCTACGGAATGCCACGGCGCGCGCCAGCCCATCCGCGTATGCAGTGCTCCGCTGATTGAGGTGATCGACTTCGATCTGCCGTGATGCCGGTGGCACTTCATTACTGATGGCAGACATTCACCAGTTCTGTATGTCGAAGGCATCGATGTTTGTGTCCCAGGGTGCAACGCTATTGTAGGGCAATGGTGAGTCCGTTCCCGCCGGGCCGGTTCGCTGTTGGCTCATGGCACGACAGATCGCTGGAAGTTCTCGGAGGCTGAGGCGGAGTAGGCGGTGGCAGCGCCGGCATGTTCGTGCTTGCGGGCGAGAGAGCAGGGGAGTTTGTGCTCGTCTGGGTCGATTGCAGGTAGTCGTCTAGAAGGCTCACCCCTTGCTTCACATAGGCGCAGGAACTGAACAGCAGGCACGCCAGCAGCAATGCCGCAACCGCGCCTCCGGCCGCTGACCCACCACCGCCATTCTTCTTCTTGGCCTCTTCCTCCCGCCATTTCAGCACCAGCGGATGTATGATATCGCGGTCCACAT
>JBAXMA010000598.1:0-1146 GCA_037134535.1 bacterium | reverse complement strand
GCCCTTCCCACGCACCATCGCCACGCCGGAGAGCAGGTCAATATCACGGCGACGCAGTCCGGTCAACTCACCAACCCGCATGCCAGCACTGTAGAGAACCTCGATAATGGCAGTATTCCTGACAACAGCATACTCCGCCATTTTAGCCCTGATAGGCGGCATCTCCTTTGCAGGCGACTGTCGGGCTAGTTCTGCCGGCGCCTCTATAAGTCGCGTGACTTCAGCAACCGAGAGGACTTCCGGAAGAAGCTTCTCTCTCTTCGGGCTGATGACGGCAGCAAACGGGTTTACGGCAACCTGCTCCTCCCGCTCCATGAACCGGAAGAAGGATCTCAAGCTGGAGGCCTTCCGGCCGGTGGTGACAGCCTTCCAACCTGCCTTCTGTGTATCTATCAGAAACTTTCTGGCTGCGAACTTGTCGACCTTGTTCCACTTGAGAGGCAGTTCAGCCGCCTCAGTCCACAGCGATACTGCAAACTGCCTGATATCGACCAGGTAATTCCTCAATGTGTAGTGCGAGGCATTGCATTCATTCTGCATGTACTGCAGAAAGTTCTTCACCCACGGATCGGCCTCGATGTCCACGAGTCACTCCGGGCTGATTTCATTGCGTTGTCTGGCCAGCTTGGCCTACTTCCGTCCCGGCACCGTCAGGTTCGTTGCCCGCCGCCTCACCACGCCGTCCTGGCGTCTTCCATTCATAGCGGGCTGCAAGTTCGTCCACACCGGGAATCTGATGCTTGTATGCCATGACCACGCGCCGGAGGACTGCCTTCTGCCTGGGCGAAAGCATCCGCTTCCGTGCGAACTGGCTCCTCAACGATTCGCAGAACTCCTGATCGCTGAACGTCTTCTTCCCGCGCGTCGAAGGCGGTCTCCATGCAGTCACATGCTTCAGCAGATCCAACAGGGTGCTGCACTCCACGTCTTCCGGCACGGATGCCGTCTCCAATCCCAGAGTGGGCTTGATCAACTCGAAGTCAGGTATCTGCACCGAGTATTTTATGACAAGCCTGTCAACCTGGGCCTTTTGCGCAGGAGACAGATCACGTCCGCTTGTAGTCTGCCTCGTAAGTGAACTGATGAAGTCACGGTCGTCATACGCCTTCCTACCACGCTTGGATGGCGCATCGCACTGAACAGCGG
>JBAXMA010000597.1:0-1150 GCA_037134535.1 bacterium | reverse complement strand
GCTTGCCTGCACTCCCTTTACCAGCCGTTATATCCTAGGGGGTGAATGATTACAAATGAAGAGATCACCAAGTTGCTGCATGCCGCGCTAAACATGCCGCATCGTTACGAAAACGGCGCCTTGCTACCCTGGGTCTATTATTGCCTGTTCGGACTGTTAAGTGTCTCAGGCCTGCGTCTCAACGAAGCGCGCAATCTCCAGCTGCAAGATGTCGATCTTGAGGCCGGGGTGTTGACGATCCGCAACGCCAAGTTCGGCAAAACCCGCCTGGTGCCCGTGCATGCCTCAACCTGCAAGGCGCTTGCAGATTATATCGCCAGACGCGAACACCATTGGGCAGGGCGAACCGTGTCTTCCTACTTGTTTGTCTCCAGTTGGGGCAATCGGTTGGACAATGGACAGATCCATCGCGCTTTCTACGCACTGTCCCGGCAAATCCGGTTGCGCAACGCGACTGACCATCACGGCCCCCGTTTGCATGACTTGAGACACCGCTTTGCAACGAATACGCTGGTGAACTGGTATCGCCACGATCAGGATCCCGAGCGCCGCCTGCCCCTGTTGTCTGCCTACCTCGGCCATGTCCACGTCGCCGATACGCAGTGGTATTTAGAGAGTGCACCGGAACTGATGCGCGAGGCGATGCGCCGCCTTGAGCAGCACTGGGAGGGCAGGTCATGACCACTGTCACCAGTTTAGCTCCCCTATTGGAGCGTTTCTTTACCCAACGCTTGATGCAGCAGCGCCAGGTTAGTCCTCATACTATCAGTTCTTATCGGGATACGTTTCGTCAATTCCTGATCTTCGCACAGCAGCGCTTGCATCAACCGCCGTCAGGCCTGACTATCGAGCAGATCGACGCGCCGTTGATTGTGGCATTTCTGGATGAACTGGAAAAGCAGCGGGGCCTAACCGTCCGCAGCCGTAATTTACGGCTCACGGCAAACCGCTCAAAAGATGTTGCAGCATACAGATTTTAGCGAAGATGATGATACTAGCGACGAAGTGGAACAACTTCTTTCAGAGATGACACCTGCAGAATCGGCCTGTCTCCGTGAAATCGAGACACAGCTATCCCGTCCCGAAGCAGTTGATTCCAAATTCGATACGGTAAAATGGTTTCTTACCGAATTCCGTACTGAAGGAAGAA
>JBAXMA010000596.1:0-1159 GCA_037134535.1 bacterium | reverse complement strand
CTGATGGTACGCACCTTTTCTACCGGATTGGCCGCCGTCTATTCGCTGAACTATGCCTCGATCGGATCCATAGGCGATGCGGTAGACGCGCCTAAGCTCACATGGACCACGGGAGGAAACGCTAACTGGTTCGGGCAGACCGCAATGACACACGACGGATCTGATGCGGCCCAGAGCGGTCCTATAGGAGACAATGCCCAAACCTGGATGCAAGCATCGGTTACCGAAGCCGGCAACCTGAGCTTCTGGTGGAAGGTATCGTCAGAGTCGGGGTATGACTATCTCCGGTTCTATATTGACGGAACTGAGCAAGCCGGAAGTATTTCCGGAACAGTTAACTGGCAGCAGAAAACGTTCTTCATCCCGGCCGGAAGCCATACGTTGAGATGGACTTATGCAAAGGACTCAAGCGCTGCGATCAGTTCTGACTGCGGATGGGTCGATCAGGTGACATTCATCCCATCCAGTGACCTGACCAAACTCCACTGGCAGTCATCATCAGGACAGGCAACTGCATGGCTTCTGAACACGAACGCTTCTTTCATGGGTTCACTGGCAGTTTCTTCTGCTCCTTCCACGTGGCAGATCAAAGCCGCCGGTGACATCAATAAGGACGGCATCGCCGACCTCATCTGGCAACTCCCCACCGGTCAGGCTGTCTGCTGGTTCATGAACTCGGACGGATCAAGGCGGTCGAGCACAAACATTTATACCGGCACAACGGCATGGCAGATCAAGGCCGCTGGCGACATCGACGGCGATGGCATAGCCGACATCATCTGGCAGCTTCCCGCCGGCCAGGCTGCTTGCTGGTTTATGAACTCGAACGGAACAATCAAGGCCAGCGCCAACATTTACACAAGCGCAACAACATGGCAGATCAAAGCCGCCGGAGAAGTAGATGGCGACGGAATAGCCGACCTGATATGGCAGTTGCCAACGGGCCAGGTCGCGTGCTGGCTCATGAATCCCAATGCAACCCTCAAAGCGGGCATAAACATCTACACGGGCTTGACGCCATGGCAGATCAGGACCGCTGGCAATATTGACAAGAACGGACTGGCCGACCTCATCTGGCAGCTTCCTACCGGTCAGGTCGCCTGCTGGCTTATGAACTCGAACGGAGTAATCAGGTCCAGTTCATACCTCAATCAGGCAA
>JBAXMA010000595.1:0-1166 GCA_037134535.1 bacterium | reverse complement strand
GGTTCGTGCTGCGCAGTCCGGAAGTATCAGACGGCGGCGCACTGCCGAAAGACTACACGGGTGACGGCAGCAGTGCGACATTGCCACTTGAATGGAGCGGCGCACCTGCCGATACAAAGAGTTATGTACTGATGATGCATCACATCGATCCTGAAGGAAAAGCCAAGTGGTATTGGGTTCTTTACAATATACCGGCTGGCGAAAAGGGCCTGCCTAAGAACGTGAAAGATGTTGGAATACTGGGCAATAACAGTGTCAACGGCCGGTTGGAGTACGCTCCACCGCATTCAAAGGGCCCCGGCAGCAAGAAGTACGTCTATACCGCCTATGCACTTTCGGCGCCAGTCAAGGTTGACGTGAAGCCGGCCGAAGTGAGTCGCGACGTTCTCCTGACTGCCATGAAAGGCAGCGTTCTCGCCACGGCGGAACTGAGCGTTGTCTATACGCGAACGGGGAGTGACGTGGTGCAGCGTGACTCAAGCGAAAAGCCGCGCGGCAACTGAGTGGAGAATTCCATGAAGAGAGCCATAATAATCTGTGTGCTGCTTGCCAATACAGCCCTGGCATATGAGGCGTTCCAGGGGCCAACCGAACTGCTGTACTGGGACAAGACGCAGACTTGTGACGGTTACACGTTCTTCGGGGTCCGCGGCACCAGCTATCTCGTTGATATGGAGGGGCGCGTCGTCCACACATGGCCCGTCGGAACCAATCCGCATCTGCTGGATAACGGCAACGTATTGGATGCATCTGCGGACGATCCGAGCGGGTTCGGCGGGTTTAAAGAAGTGGACTGGAACGGGTTGAGCGTCTGGTCCTACACCGAGGCTCGCAGCAACTACATTCCGCACCACGATTTTGTCCGCATCTTCAATCCAAAGCTTGGAACGAATACCACTCTTTATATTGCCAACAAGTCGGTCTCCTACAGCGAGTGCATAGCAGTTGGCTGCAACCCGGCCAGCGGACCCTACACCAACGGTCAGATGGATGCCATTGTGGAAGTGGACATGACCGGCAATATCGTGTGGGAATGGGCATTCTTTGATCATCTTGTTCAAAATTATGATGTCTCGAAATCCAACTATGTGACCAGTATCTCGAATTATCCGGGCCGGCTGGATGTAAATCTGCCCGGCCGGCCGGTCCAGCGTGACTGGCTGCAC
>JBAXMA010000594.1:0-1170 GCA_037134535.1 bacterium | reverse complement strand
GCCGAAGCCTTTCGCGATAGTGCCGGCAAGACCGAGAGTGCGCGACACTGTGGAGACAGGGCGCCCTTTGCTGTTTTCGTAGATCCGGCCAATGTACTCCCCGAGTATACCAACACAAAGTAATTGTACTCCGCCCAGAAAAAGGACTGACATTTCGATCGTTGCAAAACCAGGAACGTACCGGATTCCAAGATGCGCGAGCTGATCTGCAAAAACGCGATTGAACAGAGTATATATCGCTCCGGCAAATGAAAAAGTGGACACCAGCAGTCCAAGACATGTCGCAAGCCGCAGAGGCCGGATGGATGAGCTGAAGATGCCGTCAGCCGCAAGTTTGAAAAGCTTCGCCAGTTTGTACTTCACAGTGCCTGCCGCCCGGACATCCCGCTCATATGGCACACTTGTCTGACGAAACCCGATCCATGCCCTCAACCCTCGCAGGAATGGCCGGCTGTCATGTATTGAGGCAATGATCTGAACCACCCTGCGATCCATCACGCAAAAGTCACCGGCATCAAGGGGCGTATCACCACAGCAGAGAGCGGCATGCATCCATGACTGTTCCGGTGCCCTTCTGGTCGGCCGGCCAGAGCAGGAGTGCCACAACAAAACCCAACCCGGCGATCAGCACCGGCACGACCCATTTGGTTCTTGTCACAGTTACCATGATCCATATCCGGTTCAGGTATAGATGCATCAAAATCAGAACTGCGAATATGACTGCACTGCCGAAGTGAATCTCACCCCAATCATCCCGTTCCATGCCGAGAATTCGAATAGCTCCTTCCTCATCATCCATTCGAATCTCCAGCAGCAGGCCGGTCCCGACAATCAGACAAGTTGCAAAATACAAAAGCACATTCGAGAACGACAGCCGCTCGCTCGTCTTGATGTAACTCATCATTGACATGACGCACCCCCCATTGCGCCTGACTAAAATTCCTCCTGAATACTGGCAGCTAGCCTCTGTCGAACATCTGCCACCAGTCAATCGTCGCTCCGGCGCCGCTCCGACCTGCGCCCCTGCTTTTCCTTGTCTACGGCGCGGCCTACAGCTACGGCAACCCGGTCTGCGACACGGCCGGCGACACTTAGAAGTTCAACGCCTTCTTCTTCTACTACGATCTCAACACCTCCGCGCAACCGGAGTTGCACCATGCAGTGCTTGTC
>JBAXMA010000593.1:0-1170 GCA_037134535.1 bacterium | reverse complement strand
ATGGATCTCGTGGACCTGATCGATGGCAACTCCGAAAGCAGGTACAGACCGGCGACAGGAACACCTATGTATCTGGCCATCTTGATGCCCGAAACTCAGCGTGAAGGCGGTCACACGGCTATGCGGAGGGCACTGAGCGTGCTACAGACTGAGACTGTAAGGTACGGGCTTGCGGCATATCCTGACGACGCCACGAATTCCGGAGAGCTGCTCAATCTGGCGATGACTGGACCGCAGTGGATTCCAAATTTGAGTTGTGACATCAGTGCTGTCCACTGTAAGATATGATGATTCTGTTGACGGGCATGCAAGACCGTAGAGCCACCTGTGTCGCTTGTCTTAATATCTTAATCAGCAGTTGTTTAGGGCTTTTAAACATGAGAATATTTTGTTTCAGCTTTGTTAATTCCTAGTTGTAAAGGCACGCCAACTTTGAATATACGCTGCGAGGCTGGACGACAAAGATGACCCTATCGGTCTCGCGACAAGCGAATGAGAGAGCTTCCGCCGTTCTCGATTAGCCCCAACTTCAATCTACCACCCCATGCACCTTACCCGCCAATCGAATGCAGTGCCGGATATCGAGTAGGATGCTTTTCTGGTCCCGTCGGCATTCAACAGCCAGCAGACTACTGGGCCGGTCGGCAACTGCCAGATCAGGTCCACAATTCCGTCCCCGTTCACATCGCCCGCACAACGAACCTGCCATGAAGATGCAATGTTCGAGATGGAGAAGGTCGTCTTTGCTATTCCATTTGAGTTCATGAGCCAGCAGGCAACCTGGCCGCTGGGCAACTGCCATATCAGGTCGGCTATGCCGTCGCCATCGATCTCTCCGGCGGCCTTGATCTGCCATGTTGTTGCGCCTGTGTATATGTTGGCACTCGACTTAATCACTCCGTTCGAATTCATAAACCAACAGGCAGCCTGACCGGTGGGAAGTTGCCAGATGAGGTCGGCGATACCATCGCCGTTGATGTCGCCTGCAGCCTTGATCTGCCATGTTGTTGTGCCGGTATAAATGTTTGTGCTCGATCGCCTTGATCCGTCTGAGTTCATGAGCCAGCAGGCAACCGGACCGCTGGGCAACTGCCAGAACAGGTCCGCCACACCATCCATGTCGAGATCGCCTGCGGTGCGAACCAACCACGTGGATGAGCTGCTCAAGAC
>JBAXMA010000592.1:0-1175 GCA_037134535.1 bacterium | reverse complement strand
AGAATCTTTTTTGCCCAGTACATCCGCAGGTAGCCATGCATCCTGCCGCTGGTCACCATCTCCTGCTGGGCGGCATTCCAGAGCATGTCATGAGTTGCAGCCCGATCAAACTGCTCCGTTTTGTAGACGTACTCCCTGCGGTCATGACGATGTTCAGCGGTGGTTTTCAGCGCCCAGACAGGGAAACCGTCTATCCGGTCGTATTCCTGATTGTACCAGCAGAAATTGTCTGAAAGCTCACGTCTGACAATCAGCTCTTCGAGAAACGCATCTCCGGAAGCAGATCCTCCTGCATGACGAGCCGCCTCCAGCGCCACCCGCTGCGGTGCAATCTGGCCGAAATGCAGATAGGGGGACAGTCCCGACTGCCCGTCGGCGTTCGGGTCATTGCGGAGATGGTCGTAACGATCGAGGCGACTTGTGATGAAGTCGAGCAGCTGCGTGTGGGCAGCCGATTCGCCCGGCACGAGTGCCACTTCTGCCACCGTGCGGTCAACAGGCAGAGATTCCAGGATTGCAGGTATACTTACCACTTTACATAAGGAGGGATGAGGAGGATTAGTCCACGCAAACGGGTGTCGGACCAGCTTCGGATAATCGGTCAGAAACTCCGGCAGCAACCGGTTCAGTTTCGGCCTGAGCGTGTAGGCACCATACTCCTGCTTGCCGGACGCAATCCGGCAGGGAACAATGTTGTGGGCATCCACCTCGATACAGGCAACTCCGGAATGCAGTGCAACATGCTCCCGCCACCGGCACTTGATTCGCAGAGGATCAAAATCAGTCACCAGAGCACCGACAGCATTCTGCTTCACAAAGCGGCAGATTTCATCAGGCGGATTTCCGCGCAACAGGATCAAAGGGACCTGGAGGGCTTCAAGACGTTCTTCAACCTGGGCAAGACCGCGCAGCATGAAACCATACTGCCGCAGTGTGGCTCCCAGAAATGAATCTGCCAGGGTAAACACAACCGCCAACGGAACACGCAGCTCAAGTGCCAGGGCCTGGGCGTGCAGCAGCGCCCAGTTGTCGGCCACACGCTGGTCACGGCTCATCCAGTAGACGACCGTGCCATTAGTAATCAGGGTGGAATTGAGAGTATGAAAACGCTGCGGATTCATGGACGGCTGCAGAAACAGGCTACTGCCGTTCCCGCAGAAAGAACGGAGGGAACA
>JBAXMA010000591.1:0-1180 GCA_037134535.1 bacterium | reverse complement strand
ATGTACAGGGCTGGAATACGTGCTTGTGTGGAACCTTCTTTCTGGATGGGGTCCAATAGGCGATACAGCGGCACGTTTTTTGACTATTTTCAGCTGATCCTTGAGTTTGAGACAGTTCGCGCCAGTCGTTTCGGAATTGATCACTTTGCAACTGTCTCCCTGAATCCAAAGGAGGCTGAGGATTCCCGACTCGCGGACGAAGTGATCGATGGTCTGGCGCCTTACCTTGCACACCCGCGATGCGTGGCAATCGGTGAAATCGGCTTTAATAACATCACACCGAACGAGGAGCGGGCCTTTATTCGCCAGCTGGAGATTGCAAAACGAGAAGATAGGCTTGTGATCGTACACCTCCCGCACGTCAATAAGCTCAAGGGGGCCCAGCGTACGATCGAGATCATCAAGTCAATGAACTTGAAGGTTGACCGGATCATCATCGATCACAATACAGAGGAAACGATCGCACTGAGTCGTGACTCCGGCTGCTACTCCGGCATGACGGTATATCCTGTTTCCAAGCTGTCTCCCGACCGTGTGTCCGGCATAATCCGTCAGTACGGTTCCGATCGTATGATTGTGAACGGCTCTGCGGACTGGGGTGTTTCTGATCCGCTGAGTCTTGTAAAAGTAGCCGAATGGATGAAGCAGGACGGGCATCCGCAGGATACGATTGAGAAGATCGTCTGCCGGAATGCCATGGCATTCTACAGTCAGTGTCCTAATTGGAAACCTAATTTCGAGCTGAAACCGCTGGAAATCAAGGAATTCCAGCGCTGATGAGTGCAGCAGCAACAGGATGGACCAGCTGGCTGCGCCTGGTGCGTCCGCCAAATCTTCCGACTGTGCCCGGTGATCCACTTGCAGGCTTCGTTCTGGCACTTGGGATCGGTGGAACGTGGGATATCCGGATACTATGGGTGATGCTGGCATCGCTGGCTATCTATGGATGCGGTTTAATCCTCAACGATGTGGCAGATTACGAGGTGGATCTGCGTGAAAGGCCGAAGCGACCGATTCCTTGTGGAGCAGTCAGGAAGCTACACGCACTGCTCGCAGGGCTGCTCCTGGGCGCCGCAGGCATCGCGCTGGCATACCAGGCCGGCATGATGGCGCTGGTCGCCGCAAGCCTCCTTCTTGCGCTTGTCCTTATCTATGACTTTCTCATGCCTCGGGGTAGTGT
>JBAXMA010000590.1:0-1204 GCA_037134535.1 bacterium | reverse complement strand
CCTGCAAGGCCGGCATTCGCAGATTCGACTGGGTCGCAAACATGCCATGGATCAGGTGCTGCAGGCAGTTGTGCCGGCTGGTTGCTGGTTTGGCGCGCACCTCGATAACGCGCGGTCCTATGCGCTGGTCGGCTGCACCGTGTCACCGGGATTCGATTTCAGGGATTTCGAGCTTGGTGAGCGGACGGCACTGGTGCGCCAATATCCGCGGCACGCGAAAGTGATTGAAGAGTTGACGGCAGATTAGGGATCATGAGATAAGAAACCTGTTTCGTCGGTTAATGAACCTCGTTCGACATTCCGGACAAATCATTGGTGGGTGTCGGGTTGTCTTGTGACTAACAGTGCTACGGCAGTAGCTGTTGGATTGAAAGCAGGCGGTAATCAACCGGAGTGCAAAGAATGAAAACTGTGCTGAAGAAGGGTAGTTTGTCAACGAGCTCCATGAGCAGCGGATCCAGGCCGGTTAGCGCGGTCAGGCCCGGGACGGCAGCCAGAGCACCGGCAGCCAGAGCCCCGGCAGCTAAGCCTGCTGCTCCGGCTAATCCGTACAAACTAACGCCAACGAAGACGAAGAGCAATACGACAGTCTGGATTGTTGTTGGCGTGGTTGTGGCCATACTGGGATTGATCGTTATTATTATGTCATCCCAGCAGGAACCGCCGCGTCGCGCCTATGTGCCGCCTCCCGTGCAGGAGGAGGTTTCACAGTCCGGGAGCGAAGTCGGCAAGCCGGATCCGCGCCTTGGCGGAAAGACATGGGCCGAGGCGTCAAAGGAAGGAGCCGGGAACAGCAAGATGATGCAGGCCCGGAAGAGTGCTATGCATGTTGCTCCGAAGCGGTGAGCAGGTTATTGCGTGCAGGATTGGGGATCTGTGAAAACAAGACTTAGCACTATCCATGCCGTCAGGCGGAGTCTGCGGAGTTTGGGCCGCAAGCGGCAGGCCAAGTTGTTGCAGAGGTATTTTAAAACAGGACCGGGTGAATATGCGGAAGGGGACATATTTCTAGGTATTCGTGTGCCGCAACTCCGGGCAGTTGCCCGTCAATACCGTGATCTGCGCATGAAAGATGTCGAGCGTCTTCTCCAGTCCGACGTTCATGAAGAGAGGTTGTTTGCCCTTCTGGTGCTCGTCAACCGCTTTCCCAAGGCTGGCAGGCTTGAGCAGAGGAAGATCTACGGTCTTTACTTTCGCAATACCC
>JBAXMA010000589.1:0-1210 GCA_037134535.1 bacterium | reverse complement strand
ATATTCTCTCCTTCTCCGGACCATGGTCCGGTTAGTTACTTCTTTCCGCTAAGACGACCGCCCTTTGCGCTGGCGCCCGCGCCGCCGCCCCGAGCGGCTTGCTTCTTCACCGGGACGATTGCCCCATCTTCTGTCACAACAACATTCATCCGCTCATCAGCTCTGTTGACGGGAACCGCTGTCACGAGCTGGAAACCGAATGCCAGTCCAACTCTGAACGCACGGCGCAAATTCTTGTCCGACAGCAGCCTGTCGTAGTATCCGCCGCCGTGCCCGAGCCGGTTGCCGACCGCATCGAATGCCAGTCCCGGCACGATGACCATGTCGATCTGTTTCGGGTCGGCTATAACAGGCGTCTCAGGCTGCGGAATACCGTTTGGTCCTTCTGCGGTCGTGTCAGTTCTTTCGAGCCAGGCGAATCTGTAATTCTTGCCATCACCGCACCATACCGGTACACAGACCCGCTTACCACGGTCCCAGCAGACCTCCAGTATTGTTGCAGTCTGGACCTCGGGAGCCATTGCAATGTAGCAGGCAACAGTTCGAGCTTTGTGAAAAGCGTCGAGTGCAATCACTGTCGCCACAATCGACTCGCTCATGTTTCTCATCCAGTCGGGGCCGAGACTCTTGCGGCGCGTCTTGATGGTCCTGCGGAGCGATTCCTTTTCAGCGGGCACGATATCCTTCATTGTGGTCTCCCGGGTTTTGCGGTCTGCCTGCGCCTGTTCCAGTGTTCAAGACGCTTCTTGATGATTTCCTCATAGCCCTGCTCTGTCGGTTCATAGTAGACAGCGCCGGAGGGAACGTATTCCTGTGGCGTAAAATGCCCATCATGGTCGTGGGGATAGACGTAGGCGTTGTCCTTTTCTCCGTCATGCGGAGAGGCTGCGGCGAGCGCAGAGACGCGGATATTCTTTAGATGCTCGGGAACGGGCAGGGACCGGCCGGTCTTTACGTCCTCCATTGCTTTGTCGATACCAAGGTAGGAGGCGTTGCTCTTCGGCGCAGTAGCAAGATATGTAGTTGCCTGAGCCAGAGTGATGCGAGCCTCCGGCATGCCAATGAAATCCACTGTCTGCATGGCAGCGGTGGCCAGAGTGAGCCCACGGGGATCGGCATTGCCTATGTCCTCGGATGCAAGGATGACGAGGCGGCGTGCTATGAACCTCGGATCTTCGCCCGCATATAACATCTTTGCGAGCCAGTAGAG
>JBAXMA010000588.1:0-1236 GCA_037134535.1 bacterium | reverse complement strand
GTCCCATCCCCACTCCGCGAGCAGCGCGCGCAATAAAGGCGCAGGATCCTTGTGATGCTCTGCCCGATAGCGCCGCGTCCAGTGCAGACCTTTCCCGTCCCTTGTCAGTTCAACGACCTTGAAAGTCTCGGCACCGACATCGATTCCCAGATAAACTGACAAGCCTTTGACGTGAGACATTCGTGCTCCTGTGGGACTCAATAAGAACCTGAAACATTAACAACCGGTTCCCGTGATGTCTGCTCCGCCAGCTATGAACTGGTGAAAAAGCGCAATCACGGCAGGCAGGGTGTACGAATCGCGGCAGAGTGTCAAGAGCGGGAATAAGCGTGTCAAGAAAACGCTTGCCTTAGGAAAGCGGGTAGTCTAGGTTATCTGCCGAAGTTTGCCTTTTCAGGCCCTCCGATCCGCTGTGAACCACACAGGCGCATTTGATTGCCCACGAAAGTTTGCACGCTTCCGGCAGGTTGTGTCATTTTTATTCTCCAAAGGAGGTATGTTATGAAAGCTCGCGAAACACGCGTTGTTGGTGCCTTTGTAATGCTCCCTGCGACGATCTGTATCTGTCTGGGTGTGCTGGCCGGAGGATGCAAGAAGGAAAAAGCTCCGGTGACTGTGTCAGAAGGTATGCCGCCTTCTCCGCCAAGTGCGATGCAACCGGCGGTTCCAGCTGTGGTTGTTAATCCTAAAGCTGTGGTTGTCAGTGTGTCTGGTAAGACACTGACGAGAGGGCAGCTTGAGGAACAACTCGCCCGTGCCCTTGCATCGCCGCAGTTTCAGGGCTTGTCTCCGGAAATGGCTCCCAAGGCCAGACAGAAGCTCGAAAAGGATATCACTGAGGGTTTCGTTGTTCAGACCATTCTGGAGCAGGAAGCTGACAGCCGGAAAATCGTCGCTGGAGACAAGGATTGCGACGAGGAAATGGCGAAGATGCAATCCTCTTTACAGGGCGGCATGTCGATGGAACAGATGGTGACCATGATGGGCATGGATATGAAGGAGCTTAAGAGTCAGATCGCCCAGGAATTGAAGATCCGCAAATTGCTGGACTTGCAGACAACGAACGTCCCGGCTCCCACGGCAGAGGAAGTGCTCGGATTCTACACCAATACACCAGCGGCGTTCCAGATGCCGACAGACTACGTTCATGTGCGGCACATACTGGTTGCATTGGATAATCCCGAAAGCGTTACAATGCCCGGTGAAGAAGCAAAGCCGGTTGACGAGGCTGTAAAG
>JBAXMA010000587.1:0-1251 GCA_037134535.1 bacterium | reverse complement strand
CCCCCACGCAGGAATGGAGCGACCTGACCAATAACCTATGGCAATGCTACAGCGGAATCGTGCTGCGGTGCCAGGCGGCGAACATCAGCACGAACGATTTTGCGCCGCCGACAAATTGCTGGCCTATGTACGAGTATACACGCTTTGCTGCTAAACTTTCGGAGATTTGCACTAAGTTCGCCTGTCAGGCCAATGCGAATACCAATGGCAACTTCAATGGTCTCACTTCAACGGATCTCAATACGCCTGAAAATGATTTCCCAATGTGGACAACATCGAATCTTTTCCGGTACTGCCAGATTACGAACTCATTCGGCGAGTACGATTGGAACACGAATATGCCTGTGCATTCATGGGAGACAGTAAGCCACCTGATACAGACTCAGGTCGTGTCTGTACTGACGACGCTTGTTTGGACTGCCCGTCACGGCGACTGGACATCTAGCGGTATTACCAACTACAACAATACCAGAACAAGGGACTACGTCGCGAGCTACGACACCTTGCTGACAAATGCACAAACCGCGTTCACCTCCCATGTTACAGCTTTATATATTGATGAACTGGTGTATGTAAGCACGAATAAAGAAGAGCCGAAATCGTGGTACTTCTACTGGTACGACAACGGCAAACGAGTCCGCATCCGACGGGGACGGTCGAAGCTCGCAGTCGACAATGTCTGGTCTAACACTGCTATCACGGCTGATGTCGAGTTCTACGGTTTTCCGACAGCACGGAATGAGGTCGGGATGACGAATATCTGGGATACACAGGATGATGTAGTCACTCAGAATGTCTGGAATCTCTTCTGTGCCATGCCGAATATGATTGGCGTGACGAATGTCACAAGCACCAACTGGTTCGGTACAACTAACGTAGCTGTTCTGCCGCCACGATGGACGAACGGAATTCAATACTACACAGAGGGTTGGACCTGCAAAGGGCGGCAGGCTGTCTTCAAGTGGCATTTCCCTCCAATGCCCAGTCCGGTCATGTATCCGAATCACCCGTGCCCTGATCTCGACAGGGACGACCTCGTGGATATCGGCATAGACACCGAGCGGTTTGGGCCTGACACCGGAGCGATAGTCTTTCGGGCAGATCAAGACCAGCCCTATGTGGTCCTGCCGCTTGCCTCGCCTCCGGTCTGGTATGGCGGACTGCATCCCAAAGCCTATCTCTCTCAAGGCGGCACCACGAATCTTCCCTATCACTACCTTGTTCCGCCTCTTGCCGATAACGATGGCTGGT
>JBAXMA010000586.1:0-1255 GCA_037134535.1 bacterium | reverse complement strand
GACCGCTCGGCTCCGCCTCGCTGAGGACGAGAACGATTGTCGGATAAACCGGCAGGGAACCCGAGCGGGAGTCTAATCCAGAAAGCGCTCACTTGTCCCTCCGTAGTCTGACGAAGGGGGACGCGCGATCCAGTGCGGACACTTTCTCGCCATTTGCATCGGCAGCAAGCTGACTTCCTGCTCGATCTCTAGCACAGTAAATGTGCTGGACATGATATGTGCTATCTCATACAATCCTCTGCATGAAGAATATTACTCTCAAGCTTGACGAAGAAGTGCTCTCTCGTGTTCGTCATGTCGCAGTTGATGAACAGATGTCAGTTTCTGCCTGGGTTCAGAGTCTCATTACCCGTGAAGTAAGCACGAGAGACCTCTACGAGCAGGACCGCAAAGGAGCGCTCATGATCTTGAAGGATGGTTTACCGCTCGGAGGAACTCCTCTTTCCCGCGAGGAGGCTAATGAACGCTGACATCTTCATCGATACCAACATTCTCGTTTACGCACACGACAATGATGCCGGAGAAAAGCACATGCGGGCGAAAACCATTGTTGAAGGTCTGTGGGTACGCCGGGAAACTCCAGTTCTCAGCATACAAGTCCTTCAGGAATTGCACGTGAACCTGGTCAGAAAGCATATAGATGTCGCGCTGTCCGCGCAGATAGTATCGCGCTACCTCTCATGGAGAGTCGTGGACAATACACGCCATCTTCTGCGACAGGCCTTTTCTGAACAACAGCGCTGGAAACTGTCATACTGGGATTCACTCATCATCGCCGCCGCACGAATGGCCGGTGTCTCGATACTGTGGTCCGAAGATCTTGCCGTGGGTCAGGACTATGGTGGTGTGTCAGTAGTAAATCCCCTGTGAGTCGTTCCCGGCGGGCTTGCCTCGCCGGAGCGGGAATTCAGGCTCCTGCCAGAGCGGGTGTCTGCTTTCACCATCGATAGGGCTGTCGCTCCGCCGACCGCCGCATGTAGACCATTGGAAGGTGCCGAACTGAAAAACGATCGTAATCGTCCTTCGTCCTCGTCCTCGAAATAGGTATCAATACGAGGACGAGGACCGCTCGGCTCCGCCTCGCTGAGGACGAGAACGATTGTCGGATAAACCGGCAGAGAACCAGAACTGGATCCTGATTAATAGAGTAGAAAGTCCCTCTTGCTAACTACCCCGTAAACTTCGTCGTTAACTACTCTTCCGACTAACTACGTCGTAAACTTTGTCGTTAAACTATGATCGTTCCGAATTAGTT
>JBAXMA010000585.1:0-1263 GCA_037134535.1 bacterium | reverse complement strand
GGCGTGTGGCGCCGATGATTGATCATACGCTTCTTAAACCTGAGGCTACGAGCGCCCAGGTTGTCAGCTTGTGCCGTGAGGCATCCATATACGGCTTTGCCGCTGTGTGTATTAATCCTTCCCTTGTCAAGATTGCAGTAGCGGAACTGGCCGGCTCTGCCGTAATGGTGGGCACAGTTATCGGCTTTCCGACCGGAGCCGTCACAACGAGAACCAAGCAGTGCGAGGCAGGTGAAGCTGTTGAATCCGGTGCCGGTGAACTTGATATGGTTATTGCTGTTGGTCGTCTAAGGGAAAGGGATTTTGAGTACGTGCTGAACGATATCAAGGCAGTTGTGTCTGAAGCCGGGGGGTGTTGTGTTAAAGTCATACTGGAGGCCTGCCTGCTGACAGATGATGAGAAAGTTATGGCGTGCAGGCTTGTAGTCGATGCAGGGGCGCAGTTTGTGAAAACATCCACAGGGCTCGCCGGCGGTGGTGCAACAGTGGCCGATGTACGTCTCATGCGCAGGACCGTTGGCCCGGACTTCAGAGTAAAAGCAAGTGGTGGAATTCGAACACTGCAGGAAGCACTCATAATGATCGACGCCGGGGCGAACCGCATCGGAACCAGTGCCGGTGTCACCATTGTGACCGCGAACTCTTAGGTGCAAATCATAGGTGCCCGATTCATGTAATATCTGTATTTCTGGTGTCAGAGGTGAGGAGAGCAATGTGAATGTGATGACGATATCAGCGGCTATGTTCGTTCTAGTCTCGGGATTAGTTATGGGGCAAACGGTCGACAGCGGCAGGCCGCAGGGCAACAAGAGTCCGGCGTCAATGCTGTTGTCGTATGAGTTGCTGAAATCCGATTTCCTGAATCTTCCTCTTGATAAGCGGCTTACCATGCCGCTTTTCTGGCTGCACGGTGAGGATCACAAGATTCTTCGGGACTATGTTGACAGGATCAGAGATGGCGGTAACGGCAGTTTCGTGATCGAGCCGCGCCCACATCCGGATTGGCTCGGGCCGAAGTTCTGGTCTGATTTCTCGGCGATACTGGATTACGCCTGGACGAAGGGGATGGGTGGTTACATTTATGATGAGGGTAAGGGGTGGCAGAGTTTTAATGCAGGCGGCAATATACCGCCGCAACACAAGTTCAAATATCTGCGTTCAACGGCAATTGACGTGACCGGCCCGAGTACCTGCAATGGTTCCGACTACTGCGGGCCCAGGTACATAAAGACTATTGCGGGAAGATATGACGAAGGCAAAGAC
>JBAXMA010000584.1:0-1271 GCA_037134535.1 bacterium | reverse complement strand
GCTGGTAAAGCCGGCGGTCCACTTACGACCTGGAGTGGCCATCAGCATGCCACGCGCCTCTCGAAGTGCCGTGGCCTCTGCGCCCGGAGCGGCATTCAGCATATGGCGATATGCAGAGACGACACTGCGGACATAGTCCTCGCGACGCAATCGGCCTTCTATCTTGAGGCTTGAAAGGCCGGCCTTCTTGAGTAGTGGAACATTCTCGAGCAGACAGAGATCACCTGGCGAGAAGAAGAAGCCGTTGCCCTTTTGCGAAAAGTAGCGCCGACGGCAGGGCTGCTTGCACTTGCCGCGGTTGCCGCTCCATCCGCCAAGCCATGAGGAGAACATGCATGCGCCTGACCTGCCGCAGCAGAGCGCGCCGTGTACAAACATTTCGAGTTCGATGTTGGTGTTCTTCCGGATTGCGCTGAGTTCCTCGAAAGTGACCTGACGCTCGAGGATGATACGGCTCAAACCAATGGTCTGGGCAAAAGCCGCACCAGCGCTGTTGTGAAGGCCCATCTGCGTAGAGCCGTGGAGAGTAAGCGAAGGGAAGCATGTACGAAGCACATGGACCAGCCCGAGATCCTGCACGATCACTGCGTCCGGTCCCATGTCGACAAGCGCGGCAGCTATATCAGCCGCTTCAGTCAGCTCAGTCTCTTTCAGTAGTGTGTTGAGCGTGACGTAGACCTTCCTGTTGATCTTGTGAGCGTAGGCGATGAGGCGGGACATCTCGTCAGCTGTAAAGTTGTCACCGCGTTCCCTGGCATTGAATCTCGGCAAACCGGCGTAGACTGCGTCGGCACCGCAGTCAAAGGCAATGAGACCTGCGGTGATGGTACCCGCAGGCGCAAGCAGTTCCGGCTTGACGGGGTCCGCCTTTTCAGGCGCTGGCGGAGTGTCTTTCTTGTCACCATTCATACTCATGGTGAGAAGGTGTCAGAACAAGGTGAGTAATTCAAGCACGAGGAGTCAATATTCATACGCAGCTGCCAGGTACCTTTCCTGAGCGGTTTGTCTTGCAAAAGGCTACTTTGCAGGGGATGTTGGCTTACACAGTAATTCTGACTGATTTCAGAACAATGCTTCGCGACATTAACATCGGATGATGAGGATAACTATGAACGTGACACGCAGGGAGTTTCTCGGCGGCGCGGTTGGGGCAGCTGTTGCACTGCCTATACTCGGGACGGCACTCAAGTCAGCAACAGCAGAAACAATAAAGGCCGGAACAAAGGGGGGTACTGTAATGAGCAAGATTGGAATTGGCATCAATATGGAGT
>JBAXMA010000583.1:0-1316 GCA_037134535.1 bacterium | reverse complement strand
CTTCAGCGCTTCGTCTCCTGGTTTCACGGACTTAAGCCGGGCTATCTGCGGCTGCAACGGCTTGGTATCAACAACCGGCACGGCGGAGAGTGTGTCTTTGAGGATCTGTGTGGACTTCAACGCAAGTTGATCGTCGATCTTCATCTTCTCTGGCGCGCGATCCTGGAGATCGCTCTGTTTGAACTTCAAGTCTGATTTGACCGGTTTTGCGTCAGGCAGATCGAGCCCGGACTTTCTTTCTCCTTCGAAGCTGCGTGCATCTGGCAACGTCATCGCATTGAACCTGGCCCTGAGTTCCTGGCCTACAATGCTTTCAGACAACGATGGAAGCCCGAATGCGACCGTCTGCTTTATCTCATACCCGACGACGACACTGGAGTATTCCAAAGTAACGACACCGCAAATGGAAACCAGCAGCATGTGAAAGACAATACTGGCGAATATACTGACGGCAACTATGCCCGAAGCGTGACTGCGCCTGGCCGCGAACAGCGCCACAATCACCGCTACTGCCGCAGTCAGAAACGCGGCCGGCAGTTCCCAGCCGAGATGCGTGGTGACGTAGCGCACATATTCTTTCCAGGAGATGGGCGTGAACAGACTGGCCGCAATGGCGGCCGCGAAACAGATCACAAGAAACGGCCATAGCCGTAATCGCGGATGAACCTGGGCCTTCATATAAGTCCTCGGAGACACTAGCCCCCTGGTTGCACGGTGGTCAGGCATGTGTGTTCAACGCCGTGTTTCTCGCAAATATCCAGCACGTTCACCACATACTGCAGTACCACGTTCCTGTCACCGCGAACCACAACGGTCTGCCGGAGGTTTTCCGATTTGGCAATGCCGATTAATTTGTCAATATCGGCAATGTCGCGCTCCTGCCCTGCAACGAGCAGCTTGCCATCCCTGCTCACGTTGATGACTAACTCCTGCGGCATAGATGCAATCGGCCTGGCATTGACGCTTCCTGGCGGCTTAACACGCACATCACGTTCTACGTCGGCAAACTTTGTTGCCATCAGGAAGAACACCAGGAGAAACATCATAGTGTCGATCATCGGGATGACATTAATCCCGTAGAAGTCATGAGCGGGCTGCCTGATCCTCATTTCGTCTCCCTTGCCGATAGTTTCTCCAGGAGCTTGGTCACGATTTTATCGATTTCGGCTGTGAGGCGATCAACCCGTTCCTGAAAGAAGAAATATAACACCAGTGCGGTTATGGCTATGAAAAGGCCGACTGCAGTGGCCACGAGCGCCTCATAGATGCCGCCAGCCAGTCGTGCGGTCCGGCCGAGCGCTTCCTCGTCCTTGGAC
>JBAXMA010000582.1:0-1361 GCA_037134535.1 bacterium | reverse complement strand
ACCGTACGACGTGATGGATGTGGAAGAAGCTCGTGCCATGGCTTCCGGCAATCCGAACAGTTTTCTGCATATCTCCAGGCCGGAGATAGATCTTCCGGCTGAAATCGATCCTCACGACGAGCAGGTTTATCGCCTGGGCAAGTCAAATCTGGACGATTTCATCCGGCGGACTGTTTTGATTAAGGAAGATCGCGACTGTTTCTACGTTTATCGTCAGCGGATGGGAAGCATTGTTCAGACCGGACTGGTCGTCTGCACAAGCGTCGATGATTATCAGAACGGAGTGATCAAAAAACATGAACATACCAGAGCCGACAAGGAAGAGGACCGGGTCAAGCATATTGACTTTCTGGACGCCAACGATGAACCGGTATTCTACCTGTCTCGCTCCTGCAACGAAGTTGAAGGAATCGTCGAGGGAGTCACCAAGGGGCCACCGGAATACGATTTTATAAGTGACGACTCTGTAGGACATACGTTATGGATCATCACCGACCGGGTGCTGATCGATCGCCTGACACTGCTGTTCGCCGCTATACCAAAACTGTATGTGGCTGACGGGCATCACCGCAGCGCAGCCGCCGGACGTGTACGCGAATTGCGCCGCATAAATAACCTGCACCACACAGGGCTTGAGGAATACAACTTCTTCCTGACGGTCATTTTTCCGGAGACACAGCTTAATATCATGCCGTACAATCGTGCGGTCACAGATCTGAATGGCCTACGTCCGGCCGACTTCATTCTGCAACTGCGAGGTCCCTTCGACATCTCCACCTCACCTGTCCCGGTTATCCCAAAAGAAAGGCATCATTTCGGCATGTATATGGATGGTCACTGGTACCACCTGCATGCTCGACCGACTGTCGTCAACGAGAAAGACACTGTTGACCGCTTGGACGTTTCCATCCTGCAGAACGCTCTTCTCAATCCGCTGCTTGGCATCTACAACCCTCGCACAGATAAGCGCATCCATTTCGTGGGTGGCATCCGTGGCAATGACGAACTGGTTCGGATGGTTGATTCAGGCGACTATGCCGTTGCCTTTGCACTCTACCCGACCTCGATCTCCGAGCTGATTGAACTGGCCGACCAAGACCAGATCATGCCACCCAAGTCAACATGGTTTGAGCCCAAACTACGCAGTGGTCTGTTCGTTCACCTGCTGAGCTGAGTGCCGTACGATGATCGGACAGGCAGCCGAAATCATACGCAGCGCAGAACTCTTTGCCATAACTGCCGGAGCTGGAATGGGGGTTGACTCAGGCTTGCCTGACTTCCGCGGCGACCAGGGATTTTGGAACGCCTATCCGATGTACGCCCGCCTTGGGCTGTCCTTTGTCGATTGCGCCAATCCGGAA
>JBAXMA010000581.1:0-1381 GCA_037134535.1 bacterium | reverse complement strand
CTCATCAGCGTCCGGAACGAGAAATCCCGTTATTCCTGCCTCTATGACTTCGCTATTACCGCCGACATCAGTCACCACCGCCGGCAAACCAGCCGCGCCCGCTTCCAGGAGCGAAATGGATGTTCCTTCCGTAAGCGACGACAAACAGAACACATCCATTGCAGCAAGCCATGGCTCAACGTCAACCTGCATCCCCGGCAGCACAACTGAGTCGGCAATGCCGCATTCGGCAATTGTCCGTTCGATGTCGGGTCTGTCAGGTCCATCGCCAACAATGAGAAGTGTAGGCTTTGGGCTGTGGACTGCGGACTGCTGGAACATCGAGTTCTTCATCATCCGCGCGAACGCCTTTACCAGCAAGGGATAGTTCTTAACGACCGCAAAACGCCCGACACTGCCTGCAACAAATGCTCCGGCAGGAATACCCAGTCGCTGCCTGACTGATGACACCTGGACGTCCGGACGTTGCTGTAAGTGGTCACAACGGATGCCGTTCCGTATTACTGCCAGTTTGGCCGGGCGGCAACATCGTCGCCCGACAGCCGTCTTGCTGACGTCCTCAGAAACACAGACGATTCTGAATGTCCTCCACGCAAGGAGTTTCTGCAGGTAGTGTAACCGTTTTGTCAGGAAATATGTCTGCCCGTGAATCGTAGTTACGACTTTTGCGTCAGATCCAATTGCGGCCAGCACGCTGTGCATCTGCGCCAGAAAGTTGTGAGCATGAAGAATTCCGACGCCGTTTTCCCGGATAAACCTTTTAAGCGAGCCAACAACCCGCCAGTCGATTGTCAGCGGCCGACGACGGCGATCACCACACACCTTCGCAACAGCACACGCTGTCGCAAATAGATCCCCTTCTCTGTCCGTACAGAACAGGCACATTTTGTGTCCGCGCCTTGTGAATTCCGTCAGCATGGACTCGACGATTCTCTCCATTCCACCAGTATCCAGATATGGAACAACATGGCAGATGGCGGGCAGACTGCCGTCTTGACTCTTTCCATCGTCTATTGCTGCCCCAGCCTTCATAAATAACGGATTCCCTGGCAGGCTTAACGTGGATTAGTCAGCTCATGATTGAACGGCTTGATGTACTTCGACAATCGCGCCATATTCTCACGCACGTATCGCGGAAACGTTTCATCAATTTCAACAAACCGGAACTCCCGATCCCGTCCAAACAGATCCCGTCCTGTCGCAATACATTCCGCAATATTTTTCCGATCCGTCACGCGATCGCCATAGTCATTGGGATCCCACGTAATACTGTCCAGTTTCTCGGCAACCAGTTCCGTCCCCCCGAGATAACTAAAATGCCATCCAGCATCTTCAATGAAAACTGCATCTGGCGGGTAGTGCGAATGCTTGACCATATGTC
>JBAXMA010000580.1:0-1393 GCA_037134535.1 bacterium | reverse complement strand
AAGAGGCGTGGATACTTTTAGAGCGAAAACAATGCCCCTATGTCAGGAGGTCTGATATTAGTACGCACTGTGTCAGTCGGTTTCAAGTGCAACTAGAATACAGTTGCATAACTGTGAAGGAATTACTAACCTATGAGCAAGCTGCACAAGAGGCATCCGGATGACACGCTTCTTCCCTATCAGATGAAGGCAGTGCGGGAGTTCCTGGAACAGGAGGGAGTCATATGAACATCACAAGATGTCTCGAACATAAGGGCTATTTGGGTTCGATCGATATAGACCCGGAAGCAGAAGTTTTTCATGGTCGGATAGAGTTCATTGAGGATCTGGTAACATTTGAGGGGATCACTTACGCCTCGCTGGTACAGGCTTTCAAGGCGGAGGTGGATGACTATCTTCAAACCTGCAAGGACATTGGGAAGGATCCAGATGTCCCTTTCAAAGGGACGTTCAACGTGCGAATCGGAAGTGAGTTGCATAAACGGGCTGCGATCACTGCCAGGAAGTGCGGGCAAAGCCTGAATGACTTCGTGAAATCGGCCGTGGAGCAGAAACTCGCGGACGATGCGCGAATTATTGTGCACGAGCACAAGCTCAAGGTTGAACAGGTGAAGCCGGTGGCATTCCGGTCAGTGAATCCTCAGCGGGCTCGTCATTCCCTGCAGTCTCTGTAACAGGCATCTCCACCACGAGCGGCTCAGGTTCCAGTACTGCCTCCACCGTCCTAACTCTATCGGTTCTGGTACCGGCTCAGGGCTGGAATAAGACCAGGTTAATTGCGGAGCACAGCGTCGACAAAATCTTCAATGAAGAGGGGAGATTGACCAGAAAGAGCAAGAATGGCAGAATCCTGCCGTGTTAGACGGGTATTCAGGCGGAGTTTACGTTCATGAGGGTAGCGGTAAAACCAGAGATGTTGCGCTGGGCGTGCGAACGCGCCGGGTTTGATGCAGCTGAAATGGCAGAGCGCATCCCGCAACTTCCCGCTTGGGAACGTGGCGAATCGCAGCCAACCCTGAAGCAGGTTGAGGGGTTTGCCAAGGCCACTCACACGCCAGTTGGCTACCTGTTTCTTGATACTCCACCCGTCGAGCACGTGCCGATTCCGGACTTCCGAACGATGGCTGGCGGGCATGTTGAGTCCCCTAGTCCAGACCTCCTCGATAGTATCTATCTTTGCCAGCAACGGCAGGAATGGTACCGCGAGTTTGTACGTTCCACCGGTGAAACGCCCCTTTCCTTTGTTGGGTCTGTCAATTTGACCAGCGATGTGGTGGCTACGGCGGCGGCCATTAGGCATGCGCTTGGGTTCGATCTTGAAGAACGCCGGGAGATGCCGACTGAGAGCGATCACGGTAAATGATGGACTGATTGTCGCGGTAAATGATGTGAG
>JBAXMA010000579.1:0-1398 GCA_037134535.1 bacterium | reverse complement strand
TGGACTGCATATAGCGTCCGCGACTACCCTGACTTTCTTTCATGGCTCCAAGGCTGCCCATTCCCCGGTATGCGACATATTGACGGCCCTGATGGAAAATCTTTTCGCCGGGGCTCTCCTCTGTGCCGGCCAGTAATCCGCCGATCATAACAGTGTCGGCTCCTGCAACTATGGCCTTGGGTACGTCGCCAGAGTGTCGTATTCCGCCGTCTGCAATTATGGGAATGCTACCCTGCAGTGCTTTGGCGCAGTTATATATGGCCGTTATCTGAGGCACGCCCACACCGGCGACAACCCGCGTTGTGCAGATCGAACCCGGCCCTATGCCAACCTTCACGCCATCAGCGCCAGCATTTCGAAGACGCAGCGCAGCTTCACCAGTGGCGATGTTGCCTCCAATGACGTCGATGCGAGGGAAGTTCTTCTTGGTCCAGCTTATCATCTCGAGCACGTTCTTGCTGTCGCCGTGTGCCGTGTCCACCACGATAACATCCACATCCTCGGATGCCAGGGCTGCAATTCGCTCGTGGTCTGACGTGCCAACAGCAGCTCCGACACGGAGACGATACTTTTCGTCCCGGTTGATCATGGTATCACTTTTCTCGACAAGGGTTTTGACATCGGCAAAACTGTAAAGGCCGGTGAGCTTGCCTGCTTTGATCAGAGGTAGCTTACCGATCTTGTGCTTCTTCATGATCTGATAGGAATCCTGCAGGCTGGTTCCCTCGGGCGCGGATATGACCTGAGAGGTCATAATCTCGGCGACCCGTACCTTCTCATCCCTCGCGAACTTGATGTCAGCTGCTGAAAGAATGCCTACAAGGTTGTTATTGGCGTCGAGAATGGGAAAGCCACTGAATGCGTATGCTTTCTTTGCCTTTCGTTCCAGGACTATGTCAAGAGTGTCGGTGTCTCTGAACACGATCGGGTCTTTTATCAGGCCGTTGAGGTGATGCTTAACCATTGCCACCTGACGTGCCTGTTCAACCTGAGTGAGGTTACGGTGGATGATGCCGATGCCGCCGAGCATGGCCATGGATAAAGCCATTTCCTGTTCGGTCACAGTGTCCATAGCAGCGCTTACAATCGGAATGTTGACGGATATCCGGGTCGTCAGCTTGCTGGCAATAACCGTTTCGTCGGGCATAAAATCAGCGTAATCGGTCACGAGCGAGACATCGTCGAAGGTCAGTCCATCATATTTGAACTGCTCCATGAATTGTTCCATATACTGATTCATCTGAATAACTCATCCTGTTCTGCGCAGCTTGCGCTTTTTGCCGTCTCAGTATGGTGAGCATCCCGTCGCCTGTCAAGCCGGCAATTTCGATGATTTATGTGCTGGGCGCATCTGCGATTAGGTGCGGCTCAGCCAGAGGCTTTCCTCCTGAGGCGGAC
>JBAXMA010000578.1:0-1407 GCA_037134535.1 bacterium | reverse complement strand
TCAGGCAGCAGGTCGGAGTCTTCATCCCTGAAGTCAGTGGCCAGGATCGGCGTATTGACAGCCTCAGCCATTGTGGCATTCACCAGGCGACCGGCGTTCAGCAAGTTATTCTTCCAATCTTCCAAAGGCATAGCGAAGTCTTCAACTGTAGCGCCAAGAAGTTGCTGTGTACTGATGCCGCCGGTGTAGTTCGTAAGCACCACGGAAGTGCTGTAGGTGCTCAAGCCGAACGGACCGTCGTCAAAGCGGTAGTACAGAACCGGCCCGTTCTCCATACCTTCGCATGGCTTATATGCTGTGACAGAGATATTGGTACCGCTCTCAGCTACATTCCAGATGCGTACTTCATCAATCTGGCCACGGAAGCCCTCACCGACTCGCGCCACCACCACCGATGAACTGTCAACCAGAGACGGATGCACTGAAGCATCGGCAGTTGCGACTACCGAACCATCCACCAGCAACCGCAGTTCGCCAGCATCCTTGTCGTATACGCCTGCCAGATGATACCACTGACTCCGCCTGTTAAGCACTGCCGTCCCGGTAGCCTGCACCGGATACAGGTTGCCGTTATAGACACCCGCGAACCGGACATACGGCAGACCAGCCGCGATTCCCAGCTGGTAGTTAACCATCGAGCCGACGGACCGTCCTATCACAGTACCCGTACCGCCGAAAGCCGGATCCATGTTGACCCACGCCTCGATCGTCCAAGAGCCTTGCAGAGAAAGTCGTGGCTGATTCGTAGGCATTTCCAGATATTGGCCGACTCCTGAGATCTGGAGAACTCCCGCCTTCGCCGGAGACAACGAAGCATTCGGCAGTGTGTACCAGCCTGGATACTGCGGGCTTGTACCTCTCACCTCATTGAAGTCGCTGATGCCATCGTCGTCAGTGTCCACACGGCTCGGATCACTGTGATTATCCTGTTCCTGACGGTTGCTCAATCCATCTCCATCCGTATCCACAGCTCCATCGGGCCTGCCTGCTATGGTTTCCGGATTATTCGGATTCAGTCCGGACAGATATTCGTAGAGGTTATCCAGACCGTCGAGATCATTATCCTCCTCGCCGTCACCGACTCCATTGCCATTGGTATCGCGCGTAAACGGATTGAGACCATTGGCAATTTCCCACGCATCCGGCAACCCGTCCTGATCGGTATCGAGAGCAGAATTCACCGGATACAGGGAATCGAGATCCCTGTCTGAGAACATTGCGCCGCCCACAAGAGTTCCGGCGTTCAACCAGTGATTCAGCCACTCACCATTGACCACTGTGGAATCCTGCACCTGCCCGGCAGGAGCCCGAACTCCCGGTCCGACGCGTCCTGTCCAACCCTCGCGGCCACTGGTCGTCAGAGCTGCTGTACCGTCGTAGTAGTGCTACTCCCGCCCAGACTCGGGG
>JBAXMA010000577.1:0-1412 GCA_037134535.1 bacterium | reverse complement strand
TTTCACGCCAGCCCGACTCATCAACGCAAAGCTCCTGCTTATGTCCAATCTGGAACGACCGCTCAAGCCGCGCTCAGGCATACGGTTTCATATCGGAACGGCTGAGGCCACCGGTTATTTGGTATTGCCCGACTTGAAGCCTCCAGTGCCCGGCAGCGAGGTATATGTTCAGTTTCAGCTCAATGAGCCGGTAGTGGCTGCGCCTGGCGATTTCTTTGTCGTCCGGACACTGAGTCCGATCAGGATCATTGGTGGCGGCAGTGTCATCTCGCAGGAAACCACCAAGATGCGCCGGACCAGGGGCGATTTTGTGAAGACGGCTGGTGAGCATGAGAAGGCGTACGGCGATCCGGTTTCGGCTCTGACTTATGCACTCAATAGCGCGGGCGCGGTGCCGCAGCAATATTCGGACCTGGCGAAAGCAGCGTTCCTGAATGTGGATTCGACACGCGAGCATGTCCATAATCTTGTCGCTCAGGGAATAGCTGTTGCGTTGACCGGCGAACGCTTTATTCATGCATCAACTCTAGCGCGGGTGTCTGATGATATTGTCGCTGCCCTTGGACGTTTGCACGACGCATCTCCCTTGAGCATTGGATTTGCCAAAAAAGATTTGTTACGCGAAATCAAAGCCGACAGACTTGTTGTCGACAAGGCCGTGGACACGTTGATGGAGTCCGGCAAAGTTGCATCCAATCCGTCCGGTTTCCTGATTCCGTCGCGGGCACCCCGCCTTTCGCCCGGTCAGGCAGCTCTTGCCGCCAAAGTCTGTGAACTCTACCGGCTGACAGCTTTTGCGTCACCAAGAAGTGATGAATTGTCCCAGAAGGTGGGTGCGCCTCCCTCTGTGTTGAAGCCGGTATTTGATTTTCTGTTACAGGCCGGTGAACTCGTCGTACTGTCAGATAAAGTTGTGCTTCACAAGGATTGTGTGGCTGAGTCCCGCCGGAAGTTGGTAGAGTACCTTACAGAAAACGGTTCGATTGAATCTGGAGTTTTCAAGGATGTACTGGGTACGACGCGGAAGTATTCGATTCCGATTCTTGAATACTGGGACGCAAGGGGTCTGACCAGGCGAGTGGGCAACTGCAGAGAACTGAGAGAGAGGCAAGCGAACGAAACATGAACACTGCTGAAAAGCGCAAACGAGTGATGGCCCGTTCGATTAAGCTGGGGCACTGTGTCTGCGACCCGCGCAAGCCATGTCCTTGTCCACTGCTAAAGGAGAAGAATATCTGCAGTTGTGCCGGCGAACGCGTATCGCCGGTTGATGCAGGAAAGCAGGTGCGGTTGACTGACTACGTTCGCAGTGCAGGCTGCGCGAGCAAAATTGGCCAGAAGGATCTGCATGCCGTTCTGTCGTGCCTCCCTGTCGTTAAAGATCCGCGAATCATGGTCGGTATGGCAACCGC
>JBAXMA010000576.1:0-1416 GCA_037134535.1 bacterium | reverse complement strand
GATTTATAGAAATGCCACTGCCGTCATAAATCCTGATCCCATCCAGCCGCCACTCTGTAAAGCAATAGTTGGTGGAAGCTGCAACGACTATGGGCGGGGCCGTGACCGTAGTTCCTGATGAGGCTGCGTTCCACCAGGTTTGAGTGTCGATCAATCCCGCAAGTGTGGATGTCTGTGCGATGGCGTACTGGTCGACCCAGCGCCACGTCAGCGCTGCAAATGTAGTGATCCTGAAACTGATCGAATTGCTTGATCCCATCGCAGGCACATTTCCGAGCCCCATCCAGCCCTTGCAACGATGCCTGTGCCCGTTCACAGGCGTATCGTACAGCTCTGCGGAGGCATGGACCACATTACCGGATGGCCAGAATGTTGCTCCGTAATCAGGCTGGACCACGCCGGCGGCAACAGGACTTCCGTTGACCTGCAATGACACATTGTCAACCACCTTGAAACTGTAAAGCTCTGACGGCGCACCCGCAGGACTCGTAGACACCAACCCATTACTGGTTCCGGCGACAAAGCAATAATAGACATCCGTACCATGTGGCATACCGGGGAGACCGGCACGATATGTATTGTTAGTCACATGCGTCATCAGATTGGTCGTGAATACACCGGCAGACCCTGTCGTATTCCATAGAACTACCGGTGAATTCGTCTGAAGCCCGTAAAACGATGTGACATCGGCTTCAACCGTATAGGGTCCGGCCGCATCCAGGGTATTCTCCAGCGGAATATGTCGAATTAGAGGCAGCAGTGCTACTCCCCCGACAAGGAGCGAGTAATGCTGTTCAGACCCTAGTATCGCACCGGTTGCTGCCACCGTCACGACGTAGGAACCTCCGGCGACCGGCGAATCAATCCGCACCTGTTCAACGTTATCGATCATGTTATTGCCGGTCGTAGCTGCGTTCGTCGGATTCACCGGATCGAGAATGTAGGGAAAATTGGTGCTGCCAAGGGGATCGATAATACGCAGGTCCAGATCGTTGACGAGCCTTGGAGCCGGATTATCCAGGCCCGTCAGTGGAATTCCAGCAGGATCGGTCCAGCAGAGTGTGACCCTGATCGGACCACTGTTTGTCCATGTGAAACAAAATGAATCAATTGTGTTTGTGCTACTGAGCGAGTCTTCTCTCAAGAGTCCGAGTTCGGGAAACGCCGCATGCCTGCGTAGATGCTCACATGCGCCGGCTATATTGATCAGCCCCCATCCCGTCCTGTAATCTGGCCCTGTTGCATCGAGGTCGTCCGCTGCGTGAATCATCAGGCCCTTGATTGTGCTCGCCCGCATGTTCTGATTTGTGAACAGCCTGCCATAGTATTCAGTCAGAAGAATGGCACCGCCCGACGCTGCGGCCACCGCCATACTGGAGCCGCTAAGGGTATAGTAGGAAGAATTGCCTACTGAAC
>JBAXMA010000575.1:0-1429 GCA_037134535.1 bacterium | reverse complement strand
CAATCAGAATCTTCCTCATACTTGCTCCATCACCGCCGCAACGGGCATCGCTCTGTAACCTTCTTCCCCGGCACAGCCCCTGCCGCCACTCAGAGACTTCTCATCCGTAATATGGCTACGACCATAACTGCCGATGCCACCATAATGATAGCAAAGACAATCGAATACAGAACGATGACGAATTGCCACTTGTCCTGCTTCCAGAGGCTTGGCTTGACTGCCACGGCAAGAAGCGGCCACAGAATGAGAGCGGTGTAGACGGGCTGAAGCATCAAGGTTAGGCCGTCCCACATAGGAAAACGGAGAAAGCAGATGGCAAGCGGAACCGACGGGATGAAAAGGACAGTCCAGAGCGGGGAGCCGCTCATTGTCGGCAGGTGTGTTACGAAGGCTCGGAGATACGGCAGCCAGAAGACGAGGCAGAGACCTACGTAGATGCACAGAATCGTCAATCTCTTCTGCAATGTCGTCATAGAGGATTCAACAACAATCGGCACAGCCCCCGCACCGCAGGGCACCTGTTCGTCAAAAAGGCTTTCCTCCGTATAGCTGCACCGTATGCTCGAATGCGTTGGTTGAGTTACGCTTGCCGGTATAGATGGGTCTACCTGCCTGCTCGATGGAGAGCAGCTTTGTCTCATACGTGTGTAAGCGTAAAGGTGACGATGCGGTCATGTTTGTGGTCTTCGGCACGGACATAAGGTCTGCTGTATATGTGAAGACACAGCTTCATGCCTTGGCTGCCTGTATCGAGAGGGAACTCCTTCATTATGGGTCGTGTCGAAGCCAGCAGGTCGCAGTCAATCTTGAGCGGTGGTGGAGCGACGGGAATTCGCCAATGGTGAGGCTGCCACTTGCCTTCTTTGTCCTGCTTGCCCAAACCCTCGACTGCCTTCTTCTCGTACCGTCCGGCGTGAACGGTGATTGTTAGGTATCCATGACAACGCACCAAAGCAGTAACGCCCATGGCACTTGGCAGGAACTCGTTTGCACGGTTGACTTCGTGCTCCGTGGTGCTGTCAGAATCACCCGCACCGCATCCTGTGGTTGTGTCGTCCTCCGGTTCGTCGCCCTCAGGCGGTCCACTTTCATCACCTATTTCCTCTTCATCAGCAACTTCAATCTGTTCAAGGCGAGTGCCGCCCGGAAACAGAACTCCGGAGCTGTAACGATGCCTGGGTGGGTCTTGTGGACGGAGAATCTCTTCGCCGTTATTGAATGATTGATGCTCCGGTCGCGGGTCAGGACCGACCAGTTCCCGGCGAAGAGAGTCAAGTATCTGAGAACGCACCTCTATTGGTTCAGTCATAGGCGTCTATTTCACCCTTGCTGCAATTTGCGTCGAAAGCATTCGGCAATAAATGGTTTTACGGTCTCATTGACCAGCAGAGTCAGTTGTGAATGCGCGCGGGACATAGCAACGTAGAGC
>JBAXMA010000574.1:0-1455 GCA_037134535.1 bacterium | reverse complement strand
CTGTGTCAAGAAAGGCAATCAAGCTCATTCCGCGGCTCGGCGGGACGCCTCGCCCCACAGCTATCAAGCTAAGGTATTTTCATGATCGTACTCGTCGTCGTCCTCGTCCTCAAAACAGGCACCAATTCGAGGACGAGGACGAGGACCGCTCGGCTCCGCCTCGCTGAGAACGAGCACTATTGCCGGGCAAGCCGGCAGGGATCCTTAGCCGGTGCCTGATCCACAGATCATAAAGTCCGTCTTACTATTATGCCGTAAACTTTGTCGTTAACTGCTCCGCCGACTAACTACCTCGTAAACTTTGTCGTCAAACTATGTGCGTTCCGAATTACTTAACGACAAAGAGTACGGGATAGTTAGTCGAATTAGATAATGACAAAGTCGCCAGTCCCGACGGAGTCTGACGATGGTCGAAGCGCGATTTAGTGCGGACAGATTCTTTCCATTCGCATCGGCAGCAAGCTGCCTTCCTACATGGCTACAGCAGCAATCAAGCCGCATGGTTCTGTGTTTCCCATGTAGGAAGCGCGCTTGCGCGCGATCAAGTGCGGACAGTTTCTTTCCATTCGCATCGGCAGCAAGATGCCTTCCTGCTCGTAATGGGCGCATCTGCGATTAGGTCCGCCTCTGGAGGAAACCCTCTGAGTGAGCCGCTTTCTTGACGCAGTCGTGCGGCCGTTCCGGCGATCTGCGGACAAAAAGGATCATGCAATAAGCGGGTCAGCAGTTGCCGACACCCTACAAATGGTCGAAGTAGTAGGATAGACCAACATCGGCTTCGAGCAGACCATCGCTTAAGTGGCTCAGTGTGGATTCATATCTTGCTTCAATATTTACCGACAGGTTCTTATTGAAGAAATACCTGGTTCCGCCGTGGATGAGTCCGATTGCGTCACTGCCATTGCCGAAACTGATTCCAAAACCGCCGCCCGCGTACGGAATCCACTCACTGCGGCTCTGCCAGAGGTAGTCCGCTCCAACAATCAGCCCGCCGCTGCCATCAGCATCGCCAGCTTTCGTGTAGTTGATCGCTGTTCTCAATTCTATGTTCTTCTTCCAAAAATAGCCGACAATGGCGCTGATATCATAGAAATTTCCGCCGCCCTCAGCCAAAGACTTGCCGAACTTGAGACTGCTTGATCCGCCGACTTCAATCTGTTCTTCCTTGATCGACGCGGAACCAGCAACACATGTCCCAACCAGCATGCAAACTGCAGCCAACATCATCCTGCGCATACTATGTCTCCTTATTCATGACTATTGCCGCCACCGCGACGGACCACCCATCGCACGCGGATGATGATGATTGAATGCTGGTGAATGTGCAAGGTCTGATTTCGACTTGTCTGATTTCGACTGCCATTTCGAGGGGGTGCAGTTGCGATCTGGTGCAGCCACCGTAACCGCGGCTCACCGGGACGGTTCGCCCCATAGCTATCAAGCTAAGGTATTTCC
>JBAXMA010000573.1:0-1463 GCA_037134535.1 bacterium | reverse complement strand
TTCTTGCGGTAGGCATGGAGGCTCACGAAGACGGAAGATGCTCCAAGTCATCAAGGTCTTTGTGGCGGCGGTTTTACGTCCGGCGTCATTCTCTACCTGCAGGTAGCGGAGAAGGGCAACGGCAGGCAAGCCTGCGTCGGTAATGTGAAAGAATGGCCTTGTACCATCGTCGTCCGCACGCCACCAGCCCGAGTATTTGCCGTCGCTGGCGATGCGTCTGGCGAGCGAGTCGGCACGTGAACGCGCTGCCTGCAGGTATGTTTCATTCTTTGTAGCATTGTAGAGTTCAGATGCGGCGAGAAGTGCGCAGTAGTCATCAAGAATGTTTTCGCAGTGATCGTCGCAATATTCAACGTTGTGCACGAGCAGATGTCTGAAGCCCGATTCGGCTGCCGCCAGATACTTTTCGGGCGAGAAGTCACCACTCTGCTTGAGCGTGCTGATTCTGGCCAGTGCCGCAATGGCCATTCCACCGCCTTCGCGGAAGGCGGCCTGAATTTCGTTATGCTTTGTGTGGCTCAGGCCCTTGTAGCTGCAGAGTTCACGTTGTGCAGGATCGTGAGTACACGCATCCATGACCGATGAATTGAAGTACCCGCTTGGATCCTGCATACGCACGAGGAAGTCAGCGCCGTACAGTGCCTCTTCAGTCAGCATGGAAATCATTGACCGCAGCCGACTGCTTTTCAGGGTGCGAAGCAGTGCCGCCGCTTCCAGAAAGGCCCAGACGACGAGGGGCGATTGCTGGGGATTCATGTAGTTAGCTTCACTGAGGTGGCTGAGATACTTGGAGACGTCGCCGGATGCATCGTACCAGCCTCCGTGAACATCCACGCGCTGACGACCGGGTTCGCCGAAGAAGGGAAGGGAATGGTCTGCCTTGTCGAAAGCGCCGGAACAACGCTGGATCTTAAAATAGTAGATCACATCGGCAAGACAGGTCTCGGCAAGTACACGCTCTCGGACAGTAAATGCGTCCGATATCACCTCGCCGACTTGAACGCGATACTTTCCGGGCCGGTCTATCGTTGAGAAATCACCATCATGGAAGAATTCATCCTTCCAGCCGGCAACCTTGCCGCGCCTTTGAAGCGGTCCGTGAAATGCAATGCTTCCATCGGCATTGAGGATTGTGAAACCGGTGAACGTGCAGTCCTCCGCACTCTTAATAACGAGCCGCTTGCTGCCGCGGACATCGTAGCCGATATGATTCAGAAGGATCTGAAAAGAAGCTTTCATGGCTGTTAACCTCCTTAACTGTTCTATTTATCGTGCAGCGCAGGGGCGCGGACGTTGCTTCCGTATTTCCAGACTGCTATTCGTGTTTCACGCAGGCACGTCTACCCAGTTGCCGTTGCAGTCGTAGGCTGAGTGATACATCGCATCCAAGACCAGCCTGGATCGGCGTCCGTCGCTGCCGCCGCAGACGAGTGGTGCACCGGTGCGAATAGCTGCGGCAAGGT
>JBAXMA010000572.1:0-1464 GCA_037134535.1 bacterium | reverse complement strand
GCCCTGACATGCGCGCGACCTGCCTCGTGATCCTGGTGCATTACCTTGAGAATATCCAGGCTTTCATCAAAGAGCTTGAACAGGAGATCCTCTTCCTTGGCATGATGATACTTGTCAGCATACGAGCGAATGAAATCCGTAGCGGAAAGTGCCATCTGCCGGCCCTGATCGGTGGCAAGATCAATATTGCGCGCCATCGCGGGAATAGCAGCGAGCACCCTCTTGATAAGCTTGTGCTCATTGACAAGCTGCTGCATTGGCGGCGAGTATTTAATCACCTTCGTTTTCTGAGATGGATCGCTCTTCCTCAAAGGCACCACTATATTCTGTCCGGGGTAAACGATGCCGGCAATGCGCATCATCATCTTCTGCTCATCCTCAGGCGAGAGCCGGTGAATATTGAGGATATCCTTGAGCAGGCAGGTCCCTACCGCGCACGTTACGCAGGTGACACCAAAATCATTAAGTACTGAGCCTACCTCCGGATACCTGGTAATTATTTCTTTTATGCGCTCTCCCAGTATCGCTTCCATGGACATCTCCAGTTTGGTATTCATATGTCATCAACCATATAACGAAGTAATCGAAATACTCATAAGTTCAGAAACCAGCCGGACCTCTATCTCCTTCAATTTCCGCCGCAATACGCAACGTCCATATCCCGCGCATACCGCTTCACGGATATCGCAATCGCTAAGATGCACAGGTCCCTGCAGAGCAGTCACGATGTCACCAACCACAATCTTCTGCGGAGGCATCGCCAATTCAAAGCCGCCGCCAACCCCTTTTCTCGAACGAATCATCCCCTGCCTCCCGAGCCGCTGAAGAATCCTTCTCAGGAACGCCCCCGGAATCCTGAGTTCCCTTGCCAATTCCGCAGCGGAAGCCGTACTGCCATTCCTCTTTGCCAGAGACACGAGCGCCGCAATCCCGTAGTCGCTCTCTCTGGTTATGAGTCGCATTCAGTTTCTCCCGCCAGAATCGTCACGTTACCTCACGTCCTCAATCTTGAGCCAGTTGTTGCTGCCCCTCGCACTTTCAAAGATCATCATGACATTCTCAATCCACAGGCGGTGGAACTCGGACGCCTCCGCTTGCCCGGCTGTTCCACCAACAACTCCGGACATCAACTCTCCCATCCTGCGTTCCTTCTCGAAATCCAATCCCGGCATTCCGTCATGGCAGATTTTGCAGAGAACGGCCTTACCGCTATCCCTGCGCCGGAACTTGAAGCACATCGCCTCAGGATCAGGACTCTTCTTGTCGTATGTCAGAAGATCTTTCCTCCGGAACGATGGTCCAAGTCCCTTGAATCCAGTGGACGGCGCCGCGCCGGTAATAAAACTGAAGATCTGCCCGGCCACTCCGTAGACTCCGTCATCCGGCGCTCCATAAACCGTAACCTCAATCTCTCCGCGAACAGGAGTCTTATCAGCGTAAAGGTGCTTCAATGCCGCGCGACAA
>JBAXMA010000571.1:0-1466 GCA_037134535.1 bacterium | reverse complement strand
AGCGTTGCTCAAGTCGGAAACGTCACGGGCATATTCCCGGGAGCAGACCAGAGCATGGGTTTCATATTCGTCCGCCTGAAACCCCCCGAGCAGCGTGAGCCGATAGATAAGGTCGCCCAGCGGCTCATGATGCGCGTGGGAAGCCTGCCTGACGGATTCTGCGCCATGCAGGTGATGCCGCTGCTCAAGATCAGCGCAGGTGCGGATCCCACTGCCGCCGGTAGTGACTACGCTTACACAATCATGGGACTGGATCGCGATGAGGTCTACACTGCATCCCAGCAGCTTGAACAGGAAATGCGGCAGATTCAGCATCCATTTATCCCGAAAATGCCAGCGCTGACTCCGTACGCGATTCAGAACACGGTAAAACTCAACATGCCTCGACTGCGTGTTGACATTGATCGCGACCGGGCATCCGCCCTGGGTATTACAGCGGCATCCATTGAACAGTCACTGGCTCTCGCATTTGCCGGTGGGTATGTAACACAGTTCACCACTGATCAGGACCAATACCAGGTAATACCTGAGATCGACAAGGCGCAGCAGACAGTGCCGGACAATCTGGGAGAACTCTATCTGCGCTCGACAACGCTGGGCTCGCTCGTTCCGCTCAAGTCTCTCATCAAGTGGAAAGAAGAGGCCAGTCCTCAGAATGTGCCGCGAGCACAGCAGCACGAGTCGGCAACGATCTCGTTTGGTCTTTTCCCGATGGTTCCGCTCGGATTTGCCACTGCCGCCATAGAAGAGAAAGCTGCCCGAATTTTACCGCCCGGCGTAACCGGACAATTCGTTGGCGATGCTCTTGAATTCCAGAAGTCACTCATGAGCGTTCTGATCCTTCTCGTTGTGGCCATATTCATGAAGTATATTGTCCTGGGCGTGCTCTACGAAAGCTACATCCACCCCATTACAATTCTAACGACTCTGCCAGTTGCCACTTTCGGCGGATTGCTGACGCTGTTTGCAGCGAATCTGTTTTTCCCAGCCGCGGGCGTAGGGGTCCTTTCCATTTATTCAGCCATAGGCCTCTTCGTCCTGATTGGCCTTATCACTAAGAACGGCATCCTGATGGTGGACTTTGCCCTGCAGCGGAAAGCCGAAGGCAAGAACAGCTACGATGCCATTTACGATGCATGCATGGTACGTTTCCGGCCCATCCTCATGACCGGTCTATGCGCGATCTTTGGTATATTGCCGATCGCCCTTGGTTACGGTGCCGATGCATCGAGCCGAGTTCCTCTCGGTCTTGTGGTCGTTGGCGGCATGGTTTTCGCCCAGGTCATAACCTTGTTCGTAACCCCCGGTATCTATCTCTACATGGAATTGATCCAGAACCGCTTCTTCAAGCCACGAACGGACTTGGAGTAGACTGGCGGACTGAATGTTCGACGTTCGATTTGTTTTTGCCACGTCCGGTATCCGAGACTGCCGTCTCTCCGAGGTAGGGCGGGACAGCCTGTCCC
>JBAXMA010000570.1:0-1490 GCA_037134535.1 bacterium | reverse complement strand
CCCTTACGAGAACGCTATAGCGAAAGAACTGGGCAGGGTCTACTACGGCTGCTGTGAACCAGTGAATACCCGCTGGCATGTGCTCGAGAAGATGGCCAACCTGAAGCGCATATCTGTTTCTCCGTGGTGCGACCAGACTTTCATGGCAAAAGCACTCGGGAACAAGTACGGCTTCTCGCGAAAGCCAAACCCTTCACTGATCAGCACCGAGATCTTTGACGAGTCACTCATCCGTGCCGACCTGCTCGAAACAATGCAGATCGCCAGGGCTCACGGTTGCTCGCTGGAAATCGCCATGAAGGACGTCCACACACTCCATGGCGAACCCGATCGCCTGACACGCTGGGTGAAGATCGCCCGGCAGGTTATAGACGAAGTGTATGGAAAGTGATAAGCACTCGCTGTAGTCGCCCCGCTCTGTCGGGGCGCTGTCATTAAGAGAGACAGGTGACAGGCATTTGTGGTAATTCCGCACGGCGGTCCGTCAGCTGACGGACCGTGGCTACAGCACACGCTGTAGTGCAAAGAATAGACCAACGATAAGCGTTTGTGGTAATTCCGCACGGCTACAGCGTTCACTGTAGTCGCCCCGCTCTGTCGGGGCGCGCTGACGAAAAAGACAATGGAAACGATAAATCAAACACCAACACGCTTTCCTCGTCGGCCTCCGAGACTGCCTCGTGTCTTTCAGGACGTGGAACCGTTCTACTTCATCACATTCAACACTCACCAACGTCAGTCACTTCTGGCAAATCAACCCCTGCACAACACATTCCTTGCGTTTTGCAGTGAGGCACACAAACGTTCTATAGCGGTTGGTCGCTACTGCATAATGCCTGATCACATTCATTTGTTCGTCAAGCTGCCGCCTGAAGGAATAACTCTCCCGAAGTGGTTACAGGCACTCAAGGCGATTTTAGGGAAAGAGCTTCTCAGGCAGGGACAACAAAAACCCCACTGGCAGGAAGGATTCTTCGATCACCTGTTTCGGACCGGCAACAGCTACTCTGAAAAGTGGGAGTATGTGCGCCAGAATCCTGTCAGAAAGAATCTGGTCTCAAAATCAGATGACTGGCCTTATCAGGGCGAAATCGTCACGATAATGTGGTAATACTCCGCTGGTTGACGGAGCGCGGCAGCGCTAACTGGACGCTGCAAAGAACGGACAAAAGATAGGCGTTTGCGATGGTTCCGCACGGCGACTGAGCGCCGTGGCTACAGCGCTAACTGTAGTCGCCCCGCTCTGTCGGGGCGCTGCCATCAAGAGAGACACAAGACAGGCGTTTGTGGTAATTCCGCACGGCGATCCGTCAGCTGACGGCCCGTGGCTACAGCGTTCACTGTAGTCGCCCCGCTCTGTCGGGGCGCTGCCATCAAGAGAGACAGAAGACAGGCGTTTGTGGTAATTCCGCACGGCGATCCGTCAGCTGACGGACCGTGGCTACAGCGCTAACTGTAGTCGCCCCGCTCTGTCGGGGCGCTGCCATCAA
>JBAXMA010000569.1:0-1497 GCA_037134535.1 bacterium | reverse complement strand
GCAATGGAAATCTGCTTCCCACCCAGAAGGATACTGCCAGAAGGAGAATACCGATCAGGATCGACGCGCCGTATCCTACGAATGGCTCAACTTCGCGCCTGACGTTTGCATCACGAATGGCCTTGGTGAGCAATCGCGGGAAGACAAGGCCTTTCATTACGACGACTGCAATAGCGAGTGCCGCAGTTCTGTGGCTCAATCCTTCATGTGAGAACAGCGGCAGCAATCCCAGCACCACCCCCTGCAGGGCGACAAGCGATACACACAGGCTGAGCCGGCTGCTGGCAGTCAGCGCCAGATTTACCAGCATCAGGATCGCCATGATATTGTCAGTGATATTGTGCATGTCTACCTCATCATCAGGAGAATGGCGAGAATCGAGAAAGCGCTGGCCGCAAGCAGCAGGAGTGGTACCCGCACAAGTCTTAATCTGGCCATTGTCGATTCCACGACACCAACCGCGACTGCAAGGGTTACCATGCCGGCCAGCCCGGCGGCCATGTCCAACAGCAGGTTGCCACTGCGCACAGGCGCGAGCAGGCCCACTACAAAAGCGCCAAGGATCCACAGCTTCAGGACTGCTCCGTAGAGGATGAAGGCGAGATCCGGTCCGCCATGGTCCAGGATCATTACCTCGTGGACCATGGTCAGTTCAAGGTGGGTATTGGGATCATCCACAGGGAGCCGTGAGTTTTCGGCCAGAAACACCGCAAACCAGGCCATAAGGACCAGCGCCAGGGCAGTGCCGGCTTCTATCCACAAGTCGGTGCTAACAGCACCAAGCGCACATGTCAGAGACAGTTTTCCGGTGGCGCGGACAACCGCCACAAGCCCGAGAACAAGAGCAGGCTCGGCAAGTGCTGAGAACTGGACCTCACGGCTGGATCCCATTCCCTCAAAGCTGGAGCCGGTGTCCATTGCGGCTGCTACGGTAAAGAACCGCATTACTCCGAGGAGGTATGCGATGAGGAGGAAATCGCAGTTGAATGAGAAAAGGGCCGGAACGCCTCCCAGTGGAATCAGCGTCAGGGCAAACAGTGCAGCTCCGAGACTTATGATCGGTCCGGCACGGAAGACCCATGTGGTTGTCCTGCTGTAGACGGCGCCCTTGCGAAGCAGTTTGGCAAGGTCATGATAGAGCTGCAGCAGTGGTGGCCCCTGTCTGCCGGCAAAGAGCGCCTTGGTCCGGTTGATGATGCCAATCAGTAGAGGCGAGGCCATCAGGGCGACCATGTAGACCAGGATGCTTTCCCACTTCATGCAACCATCCTCACAGTGCGAATAGTAAAAGAATCAACAGTGTTATTGCCACATACAGTACGTAAACCTGAACCCGGCCCTCCTGAATCCATCTCAGGCGGGCCATGGTCCGGTCAACGAACTGGAACGAAGGCTGGAAAAGATACTCGTTTGCCGTATCCCCGCTATGAGTTTCGAAGGAGGCCTTCTCCGGAAACAGTCCCGCTGGCAGGTTGGCACGCGTTCGCAGGCCCAGTA
>JBAXMA010000568.1:0-1512 GCA_037134535.1 bacterium | reverse complement strand
GCCGAATTGCCAGCACCGGACCCGATTCTGGCAGATGCCTTTGACCTCGGGACCAAGGCTCTAATTGTTGGACCAAGCAAGGCACGCAAGAGCTTCTTTATGTTGCAGATGCTTCTTTCACTGGCTGCGGGATCTTCACACTTCTTGTCATGGCGGATTCCAAGGGCGCGGCGCGTATTACTGTTGAACCTCGAAATTCCGCCCGCTCACTTTCAAGCAAGGATCAAGCGCATGATGCTTGCCTTGAACATATCACCCGAAATGCTTGGCGACCGCTTCCATGTTGTCAACGCGCGTGGGATGGAACCCTCAGACAGCTTGCAATCTCAGATTGTGGAAAGGGTGAATGCTCTTCAAGTCGAAGTGCTGGCAGTGGATCCATTTTACAAGCTGGTATCCGGCGATGAGTCCGCACAAGAAGAAATCAAGCCATTGCTTCGGATGTTCGATCAATTGGCGAACAAGACAAACTGCGCGGTTCTGTACAGCCACCACGGCCAAAAGGGAATGAGCGGCGACCGGCAGACCATAGACAGAGCTTCCGGCAGTGGCGTTATCGCTCGGGACTTTGACTGGATGGCGAGCCTATGTCACCACCAAAGCCACAAGGACACCGGGTTGCTGGTATGTGAACAGATAGCCAGAAGCTATCCGCCGAAGGATGCATTCTCCATGGCATGGGACGATGCCGGATACTTCACCGTAAGCGATCAGGAACCAGTGCTCTTGACCTCCCGGAATGCCGACAGAAGCGGGAAGTCCGGACCGGGGCTCACCGTGGATGATGCACTTGCAATCTCAGTTGCACGCGGACCCATGCTGGCAAGCTTGTTTCAAGAAGAGCTCAGGGCGGGCGGATTCACCGCGCGGAGTGCCAGAACAGTCACAGATCAGCTTGTAGAGTCTGGCAGGATTGCAAAGCGGTCAATCGGCTTCCCATGCCGGGTGTATATCGGCGAACGTGCCAGCGTAGATGCACTCATTCACAAGTTGAAGAATCCTGAGCTCACGGTGACCACATGACCCTCTGTTTTCACAGTACAGTACATTACATCTGTCTAAACAGTAAAAACAGCCTGTGCTGTACATCACACCACCCCTTAAGGGTGTGTGTGTCACGACAGGGACAGCGGCAGGGCTCAGATATTCGGCAGAGATTCAACGCCTATTCCTTGGCACTCCGAAGCATCCCGGTTGCCTTATGCGTGGCGATAACATTCAAGGCTTATGAAGCTATGGGTTGCGGGGCGATCGGGGCTGGAAGGGGTACGCCGGGCAAGGTACTTCCCAGCGTTTGGAAAGGGTGTGGTCTCGAGCACTTTTTCGCATTTTCGCAACTTCTGAAGGCAATTTGAAACAGGGACCGACAACAGGCAAAGGAACATAAAAGATGAGCGCGATCAAGAGCAAAACGGAACTTGCAGGAGTGTGCGGCGTGCATCGTTCAACGTTGTATGAATGGCTGAATGATCCGGCATTCCCGGCGCGTACGGCTACGGGCTGGCCTAAGGC
>JBAXMA010000567.1:0-1513 GCA_037134535.1 bacterium | reverse complement strand
GGATTGTGCCGTCCATCTTGTCAATCAGCCGGTCTGTCGTGCCGGTATGCGGCAGACAGAATGTCGCGCCGAAATTCTTGCAGGCGTCAAAGGCGGCCTCGGGCCCTTCGGCTGCTTTGGCATCAGGCAGCGGATTGAAGCCGGGAGTGAGAATAAGGATTCCTTTCCGGCCTGTGCGTTGCTCTGCGTCACCCATTGCCTCCCGGAGAATGGGTGTTGGCATTCCCATCATTGTATCCACCCCTCGTTCGTAGAATGCCACCAGGATGTCGGCAATGTTTTTGCGTGTCTGGTAGCTGACTATGAACTTGTCTTTTGCTGCGCTGGTGTGTGAGTAGCCCAGGAACCAGTTTGTACCGATAAGCATGCGGGAAACAGATGCCCCTCCGACCACTGTGCGCGGAAACATGTCAGCCTTGGCGGCCGGTTTCGAACAGGTCTTCTCTGCCATTGTCAGGGCCTCCGGATTGCTGGTTTAAACGTTAAATACTTCGAAAGTCTGTTTCAAGGCGGCAAGCGCATCACCTTTAGGGCTGAATTCGTGGCCCACGTACAGGTCGTAACCGGTTGCACTGATAGCATGAGCAATTGCCCGGTAGTTGAGTTCCTGAGAGTCGTCCATATCATTGCGGCCAGGGACACCCGCCGTATGGAAGTGTCCGATGCGGTCTATGTTGTCACGGAGCGTTCGAATGATATCACCCTCCATGATCTGCATGTGATAGATGTCGTACAGGAGCTTGACTCGAGGACTCTTTACCTGATCGTGAACGGCTGATGCCCATCCTGTGTGGTCACACTGATACCCCTTGTGATCCACTTTTGAGTTCAGCAGTTCAATATTGATATTCACGCCTTTCTTCTCGGCATATGGCGCTATGAGTCTGAGTCCCTCTGCAGTGATCTTGATTCCGTCACCTTCCGTCAGGGAAGGGCGCCTGCTACCGCTGAAACAGATGACGCCAGCTATGCCATGGTCAGCGGCTATATCAATGGAGTTTCGCAGTTCTCTTTCAATCCTGGCATGATTCGCTCGGTCGTTCAGACCTGCATCCAGTGTGCCATGTCCACACATGCTGGCTATTCTGAGATTGTGTGCACTGGCAGCCTTCGCGATCGCTTCGAAATCGTCGCCGCGGTTCCACATCTCAACTGCCTCGTAACCGAGGTCGGCAGCTACACCGAAAAAAGTATCATGGCTCATGCCTTCCGGCTTCAGTATGGGATAACATATAGACTGTCTTATCCTCATTAGTCCTCCATGCCCGGCCCTTTTGCTTATCGCTGAGAAATAATACCAGCACCTGTTGAATGCGAAAATCATTACTGAACGGCCCACTTGAAACAAGTAGATTTCGCGGGTTTCAACACGACGCAGCGGGTGCGTGGGTTGCGGCGACAATCGGCTCTGACGAATAAGTTGGCCTTGCAATAATTCGTTACTCGTTATTGTTTTTGTGTGTCGCGGTGCGAGCAAAAGGTGACAACTTGCGTGCGATCAAAGTTGGGATTC
>JBAXMA010000566.1:0-1533 GCA_037134535.1 bacterium | reverse complement strand
TCCGCCCCGTAAACCCACCCGGCCCGATCGAGAACCATGTAGAATGGAATCTGCCCCTCGCGAAGGAACGGCAATTCCGTGTGGGCCGAAACGATTATCTCACCATTTTCCCTGTCCAGGTCCATCCGCAGACGTGTGGTCATCCTGGCCTCGTTCACAACCACTGCATTTTCACCGGTCCGCAGCAGCTTCTTTCCGGTCCGCAGTCTGACAAGATTCACAAAATCGTACCGCTTCAGATTGAGCCGTCCCGCGCATGGGCCTTGCGAAATATCCTCCAGCACAAAGAGCAGTGACTCGTCTTCCGCAGACAAACTCAGCGGAATATTCTTCGGTACTTCTTCCATGCTCCGCACACTTCCACTGTATTCCAGCTCGCATTGAACGGGAATAATTCCCTTCAGCCAGTGGTTTTGCCAGTCTGCCGGCAACACCACTCGCAGTTCTGCGGGGATGGCGTCCGGCGTTCCCGCGGGCACCCGGCGAACGTATGCCGATTCGTCCACCTCTGCGATTCGTGCAGCATGGCGCTGCTCGGCCTCATATTTTGCGTCACGCTGGGGATCCGTCGCTCTTCTCATCAGGACGATTCCCAGCGCGATGACATGGGCACAGACAAGTCCGCGATCGGTATTGTCGCTGCAGGGGCAGCGGCTTTCGATCTGACCATCGGGAAGCATACGGAGCGATGTCTTGAACTGACGGTTATTCCAAAGCAGAGAGCCTTGAATTCTGGGCGCCTCATACACGGCCTCAAGCACCCGCCCGTTGTCAACCAGCAGCTCGGCGTCCCTGTAGACCCGGGCACCGCCCCAGTCTATGAGCATCTTCCTGGTAATGGGTACTTTCAGCTGTTCCATGATTCTTCACTCCCTGCCCGGCTGTGCGGCATGCACAACTTGCAGCTGTCCAAGCAATAACATACCACAGCCGATTCGCGCAGAACAGTGGGATCAGCGGCATGAGACGACAATTATTTGTCGTCCATTTCACAGGTTGTGGAGTTGAAAACGGTAACACATTCCTGTAGTTTCCGGAAAACGGCAGTTTGCGGATCGCTTCCGGAGGTTCAGTTCAGCGACCCGGTCGTCTGCCTGCTGTATTCAAATGATGAGAAATGAAACCAAAGTGACGACTGCATCACGGAACAAGGCCGGGAATGACACCAGGAAGCAAGTTTGCAGTCCGGACGACATCCATGTCTGGCTTGCCTGCTTCGACTTTTCAAAATCGAAACTCACATCATTTCGCAAAGTGCTCTCAAAGGACGAGAAGACACGGGCAGATCGCTACCTCTCTGAAGAGGCGAGGAACTGTTTCATTGCGGCACGAGGAACCCTGCGCTGCATCCTCTCGAGCTACTTGTCAACTGATCCGGCAGACATTGTATTCGCTTATAACAGCCATGGCCGGCCATCTGTCGAATTCCCGCCGGAAACAAGCGGAACTGTGTTCAATCTTTCGCACTCGGCAGACAAAGTACTGTATGCCATCTCGAGCGGAGTTCCGGTGGGAGTTGACGTAGAACAAATG
>JBAXMA010000565.1:0-1545 GCA_037134535.1 bacterium | reverse complement strand
GTATTGAAGAAGATATCCATCTCTTTGTTCTTGGCCGTGAAGTACTCCTTCAGCAGGCCGTGCTGTTCGCCCAGGGATTTCAGGTAACTGACTCTGAACTCATCCCGGAACCCAAGCGCTTCTGCAGCTGCGGTATATAACGCCGCCTGGCGTGTCTGCGTTCTGCGCCATAACGTGCTGGTCTGTTGTGCCGCATCATGTTTGATCTGCTGCCCTGCACCCCAGCTTACCTTCGAGGCTTTTGCATATGCTTCATCCCAGATGCTGTCATTGGCCAGGCGTGTCTCCATGTTTTGCAGCGAGACTTCATGGAAGATCTGCATTGCCCCGCCCGCCGCTTCGGTCTTGATCTTATCGATGTAATCCTGTATCTTGCCGGGGATCTCCTGCACGATCCGCTCGTCAATATAATCCTGGACCTTCTGCTCCACCTGGCCGAATGCGTCCTGTCTTTTCTGCGGGGTATCGGCTTTCTCCAACCCTGTGCGCAGGTCATCCAGCACCCCTACCTTTTCCAACAGGGAGGTCAGTTCTCCCGGTGTCTTGCCAACCTTCTCCGCCGCGTCTGCAACATAGTTCCCTATATCATGGTTGGTGACACGCGTCTTCAACAATTCCAATTGCTCCGGCTTCAGTACCGAACGCGCATTTCTGTACACCAGCTGTGGGTCAATGCCGTATTCTTTCAGGCGTGCTTCCAGCGATGCGGGCATGCGGTCAAAGCCTTTGCCTTCCACCCAGTTCCGACCCCAGTATTCCTTCGCCCCTGTGTATACCATCTGGTCATGGTGCGTCGCGTTGAACCTGCTCGAAGCCAGTGACCTGGGCAGTTTGCTTCTCAGTGTGTTGAGCTTGTCCGCCGCCTTTCTGATCACGCTCTTGTTCTCTTTCATCACGGACGAGAGTCTCTGCTTCTCTGTCGCCACATCACCCAGTAATCCGGACCCGCCCGCGGCTTCAGGCCAGACTCCAAAGTCTTTCTTGAACGTGTCGATCGTCGCCTTCCGTGTCAATCCCAGGGTTCCGCCCGCGATCAACATCACGCGCTCATTGATAAAGTCATTAAGGATGGATTGCGGGTTGATGTCCAACAGCATCAGAGACTGCGCTCCCTTCAGCAGTCTCAGCGATTCGTCCCATTTGTTGTGATCCTTCACCTCGAAGTAGCCCTTGCCCCATTCCTTCAGGTGGTCATACATGCGTTCGTTGATCTGCGCCATGAATTCAATATCGCTGATCGGTGCGTTCTCCAGGGCCTTGAAGGTCTGCTTCAGTCCACCCGCTGTAAGTTCGCCCTGGTCAATGGCCTTTAGCATTGTCTTTGCTTCCGGGGTGTTTGCCGTTTGCAGTTTTTCTTTCAGCCGGTCGAAGATCGGTCTCGGATCATCCTTAAGGAACTCTTTGAGAATGGCCTTGGGGTCGTCGCCGATCGCGCGTGTCACATCGAGGAAGGTCTTGCGGTTCCCGGCCAGTGCTTCATACTCCACCTGGTCTTTCCGCAGTTTGGGCAGTACATCCCGCGCCGCGCCGATCGTGGTGTAGGCT
>JBAXMA010000564.1:0-1548 GCA_037134535.1 bacterium | reverse complement strand
CTCCTCAAATACGCTACGGGGTCCAGTCCGACCAATTCTGACAGCCTGGCACGCATGGGTGGTGTGGTATCCAACGGGCTGTTCTGGTTACGGTTCAACCGTAATACGAATGCTACGGACGTGACGTTGATCGTTGAGGCTAGAACCAACCTTCTGACCGCTGCTTGGCGCGGCATAGCTACTAATGTCAACAGCAGCGGATGGTTGCCGCCGGAGATGGTCGAAGAGAGCGGGGTAGGGGCTACCAATCCGGTGACAACCTCCGTTAAGGACAATTTGGGTCTGCGGAGCGACTTCATGCGCCTGCGTGTGACAAGGCCGTAGAAGGCGGAACCGGTAGGGAACAATGAGGCGTATTGCATCACCCTGAGCGGCGCGCAAGCGCCGGTATTGGGCCACCAAGTAAGCATGTGAAACTGTAGCAGATCCCGGGAGAAATCCATCGGGTAGCTGACAGTGTCTTCGTGATGCTGGCTTGTGACCTTGCAGAGAACCGCATGTATCGGCCTATACTCGACGTGCGCCTCCGGTACCGGTCTCAACTGGTCAGGCCCCGACATTGTTACCACATCACCTGTTATGATTATTCCTTTCGTTCGGTTGTTCTAAAAAAACGCACGGGCTGGCAAGCTGTTGCAGGCGCAATTGTGGCATGTGTTGGAGTAGCGCTGCTCTTTGTGAAATGAAGTTGCCTGAAACGGCTCTTGATACCTGATCGTCTGATGCGTTATTATTCTCCCGTGATTGTGGATCACTGTAGCGGCGATATTGCCAGCCGGCGAGGGGACCAATGAAATACTCTGAGTTTTCGGAAGCAGTTGAGTCGATCAGGCGTGAGGACACGCGCTATGCGCGTGAGGCGTATCTTTTTGTGAAAGATTCGTGGGATTACACAGTGAAGATGCTCAAGAGATCTCCCGAGGTCCGGCAGCATGTGACTGGCCAGGAATTGCTGGAGGGTTTTCGTGCCCATGCCGTGGAGGAGTTCGGGCCGATGGCCAAGCGTGTTCTTAATACCTGGGGCATGAGGCGTACGGAGGACGTGGGAGAGATTGTGTTCAATCTGGTGAAGACCGACTTCTTCGGCAAGCAGGATTCTGATACGAAAGAGGACTTTTCAGGAGGTTTCGATTTTGACGAGGCCTTTGTCAGACCCTATGTGCCGGAATTCCCCAAGGGCAAGCGGGTTAGCGCCGGCCGTCGACCCAGGCGGCAACGTAATCCTCTTGCGTAGCGGTTGACTACCCGGCTTTAAAACCGAGGGCTGCTACTGCAGCAGCAAGTGACTTGCCGGCGTGTTTCAGAACGACGCGGGTGTAACGGAATTCGCGCCGGATCGGATAGGTCCGCCGCAACTGCTCGAAGTGTTCAGCCCTCCGCGCCGGTTCTGCATCTCTCAGAGACCGTAGCCGGACATCGTCATGCTCGATATTGTAGATCTGGCTAACAATATTCCATAGTGCAGTCTCGTCGCTGCCGGCGGCAGACGCGTCCAGTACGAGCCTTGGCACCACTGGTGGCGGCATGAATGGTTCTGGATTCCATGTG
>JBAXMA010000563.1:0-1564 GCA_037134535.1 bacterium | reverse complement strand
GGGATGCTTTTTCCTGCTCTCAACAATAGGCACGCCGACAAGCGGCGGCCCTACATTGCGTCAATTTGTGCGCATGTGATTCTGCCCTGTGTTTCGTAGGGCCGGCGCTTGCGCCGCGCCTCGTGACGAGGACAATGGTGTGCTTTTTCCTGCTCTCAACAATAGGCACGCCGACAAGCGGCGGCCCTACATTGAACCGGAACTACGCCGTGTCAGGCGGCGGCCCTACATTGACTTATCTGTCGGCCAGGCTATATTAGCACGACACATGAACATTTATGTAGAGTTGACCAGAGAATTCAATCAGGGCGAACTGCGTGCAGTACTGAGCAGCGGCCAAGCCGTTGTTCTCCACAAGCTTGCAGTAATGAGCAAAGACGGCGACTGGATTCTCGAGGAAAGTGTTGAAGCGCTTGAGCATATTCTTGGCGTCCTCGGAAATCATTCCGCAGGATACCGGTTCGGGGCTCCCCTCGATGTCCGGTGGATGAAGGGCGGGTGGAGTTCTCATTTTGAATTCCGCGAAAAGCTGCTCCGTGTCCGCACTGATTTCGTTACTCGACCTCCAAGATTATCTCCTGCTGACTTGCGCGTGATGTGGCAGGAGCAGGGGCAATGTGATGTTCCGGTTGTAAGTGTGAGGCATCTTGTCGAACTGAAGAAGACAAACCGCGAGAAAGACTATGCCGTTATCGGGGAACTGGCCCGGCTTCTGAAGAGTCCGGAAGATGAACTGATGTCGTCACGGAGTGCCAGGGACCTCATACAATGCGGGTTGGAGCACCCGGATTATGTAAATATGCTTGTCACAAAAAGACCCGTGTTGAAAGTGATCCAGGAAGGTGAACTGAATCTGGAGAAAGCCCTGGATGCGGAACGTCGTGAACTGATGCACAAGAACGAGGAGCGTCTGTCACGATACATCAAGTCCGCAGAAGACTGGGCGGCCATTTGGCCTGATGTGGCGTGTGCTGTTGCAGATCTGCCGCTGAAAGAAGCCCACAAGGTTGTCGTTTCCAGAGCGGAAGGGGTTTTGCCGTTTGAACCTGCCGGGTAACAAATGAATACACTGAGAGATGAATTTCTGAGCGAAGAGGATCTTGATATCAGGAATATGAGTCAGGATGAATTATATGCCTATTGGAATCTCTGGCTTGAGCAGGCACAGGCAAGCAATGATCTTGATTACAACACCTATTCGCACGGCGTTTTTGTTTTGGAACCGCCAGTGAGTTCTTCTATATAATCGTTGTCGATTAATTTGCCACTCCTCTGTACCTGTCCGGCAATCGCTGCCAATGAAGAGCACCCGGGTCGACAAAGATTACGTCAATGACTACGACAAGGATAGCGGAACGGCCGCTTCGCGTCCTCTTGTAGCTGCGGACGTAAGTCCGTGGCTCTTCTCTGACAGCCTTCGCGTCCTTCGCTACCTTCTGTTCAAATCTCTTCTCCGACAGCCTCGGCCAAATCTGTATGGCATACAGATGACCCAGTCTTACTAACTACCCCGTAAACTTTGTCGTTAACTATGTTCGTCCAAGGTAGTTAACGACAAAGATTA
>JBAXMA010000562.1:0-1578 GCA_037134535.1 bacterium | reverse complement strand
AGAACAACGGCAAGAATGCTCTGGCCGCAATCATGTTTGCCATACAGGGCAACAAGACGGAGGCGGCACAATACTTCTCGAAGATGTGCACGGCTGCATACGGGAACCGAGAGTACGGGCACACAGGGCAGGGATACAGTTATCTTTGGAGTGCGCTTGGTGCCAACGCCGGCGGCCCAGGTGCTGCGGCCGCATTCTTCAAAGAGGCAAGCTGGCATCTGGATCTGGTGCGCCGCTGTGATGGTTCTTTTACCTATGACGGCGGGGAGCAATACGGTGCAGGCAGTACCGATGACAACACCTACTACGGGAAGAGCAGCTACTGCGGCCTGAGTCCGAACGCCACCTATGTCCTCACCTATGCCATGCCGTTGAAAAAACTCTGTATTACGGGCAAGGCTGCGAAGCAGACTGACTGGCTGAGCAGAAAAGATGTATTAGAAGCCATAGCATCCGGTCGCTTTGATGTGGACTGCAAGACTAAGACCACACCGGAGATTGTGGCAGCTCTCAAAGATTGGTCACCGGTTGTCCGCGGCTGGGCGGCAGAGGAGCTCGCCACCCGGCCTGAAGCGCAGGCAATGGTGCCGGAACTGATTGCCATGGCAGAGGGCAAGAATGCTCATGCGAGGCAAGGCGCCTGTGAAACGCTCGGGTGCATCCGGAACACCAACGCTTTGCCAGTATTAGTGCGTCTTCTCAAACATGAAGATCGCTGGCTGAGAGTCAAGGCCGCTAATGCCCTCAAGAAAATGGGTGATGCTGCCCGACCGGTCCTGCCTGACATGCTGCAGGCTGTAGTCGATACCGTTGAGCCTCTTACTCCCATCGTATGGGCTGATCCTGTACAACTCACCCACGGCGAACTGGCAGATGCCCTGTTTGGCGGGTTGATGAGAAACTCTGTTCAGGGAGTTGACAGGAAGCTGCTTTATCCGGCTATCCGTGCAGTATCCATGAATGCGGACGGGATGGCGAGGATGCGGCTGAAGAACACTTTTGAGAATCAATTGTCACTCGAGGATGTACAGACACTGGCGCCGGAGATCTTTGCCGCCGTCAAAATAAAAGCGCCAGCTGATACAATGTTCGGAAACGAGATTCGGATGGGAGCTTTCAAGGCGCTGGCCAAGTATCACTTCAAGGAGGGTATTGAAGCTGGCGTAATCCTTGCCAAGACGCAGGGCGGTCATGGCAGTGAAGGCAGGACCGGAGTGATCATGAAAGAGATAATGAGCTACGGAACCGCGGCCCGCGAGGCGATACCCGGATTGAAAGAGTTGATTGTTCAATTCAACACCGAATGCGCGAATCATCAATTTCCCGGTGGAGAGTTGAATAACAGGCGAGTGGGCGCAGTTGAAGAAGCTATCCGGACCATCGAGACCGCTACAACCCAGCCGGAGCTGAGGAGTATCGCTAAGTAAACAGGCGCTACCAGTATTGTTTGGGGACGTTTTCGAGGGGAAGTCGGTCCCGGCAAGCTTGCCCCGCCGGAGCGGGAATTCGGGCTCCTGCCGGGTAAACCGGCAGGGAGCCAGATCAGGCATCTGATCAACAGGTGTCCTTATCTTAGTG
>JBAXMA010000561.1:0-1580 GCA_037134535.1 bacterium | reverse complement strand
CTTCTCATGAAGAGCATGGAGGATAAGGATGAGGCTGTCCGTGCAGCTGCAACGAAGAGCTTTGGTGACCTTTCCGGCGCCGGCGAATTCTCCAGCCTGCTTGAGAAGATTCAAAAGAGCAGAAGCGCTGGCGATATCGCTGCGATGGCAAAGGCTCTCTCTCTGATTTGCGGTGGTGCGACCAAGCCGGAAGCATGTGTGCAAAAACTGGCCGATGCCCTTTCCAAATCCGGTCCGGATACAAAGCTCGCCTTGTTACGGGTGCTGGGCGTGACCGGCGGCGGGGATGCACTGAAGGTGGTCAGAGCCGCCGTTGATGATCTGAACAAGGATGTGCATACTGCGGCTATCAGGGTGATCAGTGAGTGGAAGACTGGTGACGCTGCGCCCGTGCTGCTGGATCTGGTGAAGCGTTCCAGCGCGCCGGTTGACAAGATCCTGAGCCTTCGTGGCTATCTGGGCATGGCCGTTTTGAAGGATGTTCCGGCACAGGATAAGCTCGCCATCTGCCGGGAGTCCAAACCGATGATCCAGCGTGATGACGAGAAGCTGCTGCTGCTTGGTGCGCTGTCAAATCTGGCCGATGCCGGCTCTCTGGATCTGGTTGTTCCGTATCTTGATGATCAGGCCGTAAAGCGCGACGCCGTATCGACCGTCATGGCGATTGCGGAAAAGCGGGAGAAGAAACAGAATACTGTTGTTGCCAGGGAAGCGCTGGGAAAGGTAATGAAAGTTGCGGCAGACAATCAGGCTGTGATAAAGCGTGCGGAAGAGATGCTGAAGCAGATGGAGACGGAGTAAAGGCCTATCCGGAAACCGGCGGCGCGTAACTCGGACATCCAGTTCTATGCGCTTGGCATCGTCTTTTCTGGAGGGGCGAGTTATGCGAGTCCGGAGACTGGAGAGTTTTCGGATAGGTTCTGCATGACAGAAGGGAAGCCAGGGACGGAAACCCTCCTGATCACGGGCAAACAGGCATATGCTCGATAAGGGAGGGCGCGGTGCCACCCGCGCCGGGGAATTACTTCAGTGCGGCTGAGTCAGGTAGAAAAGGACATCGTCTGTGTTGTCGGTATTAACTGAATCGTCTAAGGGCTATCAAGGAGAGGCTATGATGAAGAATGTGTACATAGTGCTGATTATGGGGCTCTGCAGCGGAATTGCCGCTGCGCAGGATCAGAATCTTTTCAATGGGAAAGATCTGACCGGGTGGGATGGCAATACGAATCTTTGGTCCGTGAAGAACGGCTGCATCACGGGGCAGACGACAAAGGAAAACCCTGCGAAGGGTAATACGTTCCTCATCTGGAAAGGCGAGGCGATCGATTTTGAGTTGAACTGCAAGGTTAAGTTTACGACCACAGCACCGGAGAACTTCGGCAATTCCGGCATACAGTTCCGCAGTGTCGTAATAGACGCGGCAAAGTGGGTGGTGGGAGGCTTGCAGGCTGATCTTGCGGCTTCGCCAGGGATATTCGGCACCCTTTATGATGAGAGAGGTGTCGGCAGGTGTGCGCAACTTGGGCAGAAGGTTGTGATGAAGGATAACGGCGGAGGCGTCAAGGTTGAGTCAGCAGGCA
>JBAXMA010000560.1:0-1580 GCA_037134535.1 bacterium | reverse complement strand
AGCCGGTATCGCTCACTTTGAGCCGCACATTCTGGAACTGGAACCGGAGCAGTGCATATTCCGGATCAATCGCGACACCCGGTTTTCAAAGAACAAAGCGCCGTACAAGCCAAACCTCGGCGCATTTATCACGGATCGTGGCAGAAAGGTTACACGGGCCGGATATTATGTTCATCTTGAGCCGGGCGAATGCATGATCGCAGGTGGCCTATACATGCCACCTGCCGCCGAAATGAAAATCATTCGCGACGCGATCGCGGATGATGCCGCTCCGCTCCGGAAGATTATCGGCAAAGCACAATTTACTGCTGCCTTTGGAAAGGAACTGCCGGGCAACCGTGTCAAGACTGCCCCGCGTGGTGTGCCAAAAGATCATCCCGACATTGATCTGCTACGCCTTAAAAGCTATGAGATCTATCGTGACATCAGTGACCACGACGTCCTTTCGCCTGCTTTTGAAAAGATTGCTGTCAGCCATTTTGCCGTCATGCATGACTACATTGCCTGGTTGAATAGTGCCATTGATCGGAAGTCGGCGGGGACAGGTTCTTGATTACGATCGCTGTTGTCGTTCTCTCTGCCGCACTGCCTCATAGAGCATGATGCTTGCCGCTACCGCGATGTTCAGGGAATGAATACGGCCGCGCATTGGAATACGCACCATGACGTCCACCGCTTTCTGCGCCGCCGGAGAAAGTCCTGTATGCTCATTGCCGACGACAATCACTACCGGCCCTGTGTATTCCACCTCATCGTATGCTGTTGTGGCAGTGGCAGAAGTGCCGATGATTCTGATGTTGTGCCTCTTTGCGGCTGCGAACACAGCTTCAGCAGCTGAGACAATGCAAAGCGGTACAGTGTAGATTGCGCCGCGGGAACCTCTGACTGTCCGTCTGCTGAAGGGATCAGTCGTATCAGCCGTCAGCAGGACACCGGTTGTGCCGGCGGCGTCTGTGGATCGCAGGAGCATGCCGAGATTGTCGGCACTCTCGCAGTGCTCAACCATCTGTATAAGCGGGCAGGGGGCCTTGAGAATGCTGTCAAGGGATGCGAGTTTGCGTCTGACGATGGCAACACAGTCCGGCGTGGGTTTCGCGCCGAGCATCTTGCCAAGTAATCCTGCCGATGCAGAGCATGCGTTCAGGCCTGCAGCCTCAGCTTTGTCGAGGAGGTGCTGGCCTTCGGCCGTCCGCGCAAAAACATCAGTGGCTACAACTGTCTCGACGGGGGCGCCGAGATCCATGGCGCGCCGGACAAGTTCGGCCTCTTCCACGGTGTAGCGTTCATGCTTCAAGCGCCCCGCCTCATTCTGCAGGTCGCGCAGCACTTGCATCCGTGGATCACGTTGGCCATCGGTTTCTCGCATTGTGCATTTACGCAGGTCGCTGCTCATTCCAGGCACTCCCGTAAAGATTGTACTGCTCGCGGTTGACTAAGCTCGTCAATCCGCTGACTTGAAGTCACGCGGCAAGTGTAGGACAAGCAGTCGAGTGATGCAATGAATGATGGGACTATTGAATGATGGTGGGCGCATCTGCGATTTGGTGCAGTTAGGCCGCTAGGAGCGAGGCGACCTCTCC
>JBAXMA010000559.1:0-1580 GCA_037134535.1 bacterium | reverse complement strand
GGATGCTTCTTCCTGCTCTCAACAATAGGCACGCCGACAAGCGGCGGCCCTACAACGCGTTAATTTGTGTGCGTGTGATTCCTGTCTCACTTCGTTCTCTACACTTCTCCGGCGTCAGGTACGAGGTCTGATCTTGTGCATCCACCCGGATCTGTCGGGCGATCAACAGGGGCTGAATGCCCAGGCAACTGGCGAAGCAATTATGCCGGGAAGCTGTTACCGATCAGATTATGACCGTACGCGGTTCCCAAGATATGACTGTGTAAAAGGGGTCTGATTCCCGCACTGTGATCGTGTTTTGTTCCCGCCAGCATCGTAGAGTTTTTCATTTCTTGCCACCCGCCTGCTCGCTCCCGACGCTTTCGGGAGGGCGGGCAGGTTCTCATCATAGACGTTGCCTGCCGTTACGACCGCGTTGGCAACCCGGATCTTCAGAGCGACCTGCATTCCTTCCCGATTGCATCGTAAGGTTGTACGCCGATTACGACACCTACGGCAATGTCGCATCCGCCAGGAGAAAACGGAGGGCATCATTGAAGGACGTCTTTCTGACATGCACAAGGAAGTCGATGGCGTTGCCGGCCGCGCCGGTGTCAGTACAGACCCAGTAATGGTCTTTGACGATGATCTCCGGGGCAAGGCCAGCGACCATAAGTCCGTGGCTCTTGTCCGAGTATTGCTCTTTAGTGGCTCTTCTTCATTGAGACCTTGTGCGACCTTTGGTGTCTTGGTGTTCAAGCGCTTGCTCCTGTGCAATGTTGACGGGCCCAAGAATGTATTGACTTAGTCCAGGACTGAGTCCAGTATGATTGCATGACAACTGTAACCATTCATCAAGCGAAGACGCACTTCTCGCGACTGATTGATCGCGCGCTGGCTGGCGAAGAGGTTGTGGTCATGCGGGGCAGGGAACCTGTTATCATGTTGAAACCGATTCATACGCCGAAGACCCAGCGACGACTCGGAGGCCTGAACGGACTGCTTGTGCATATGGCCGATGATTTTGACGCGCCGTTGCCTGACTTCCGGGAGTACTCGTCGTGAGAATTCTTCTGGATACTCATGCTCTGTTGTGGATGAATGATACCAGCGACAGACTTTCCGCCACTGCTGCGAGCGCAATCCTTGATGTCCGCAACGACCTTTTGCTGAGTGTTGCAAGCTGGTGGGAAATCGCCATTAAGATCAGCCTTGGCAAGCTCGACCTCAAACCCGAATGGCCGACAGCCCTGAAACGTGAGATGAATCATAACGGCATCACCTGGCTCCCTGTGAGACCTGAACACTGCGAACGCATTCCCCAACTCCCATTCCATCACCGTGATCCTTTTGACAGGATCTTGATCGCGCAGGCACAGCATGAAGATCTTGTCCTCATCACCTCGGACCAATGTTTTGTGTCGTATGGCGTTACCGTCATCTGGTAGCTCCGAATTAGTTAACGACAAAGTTCACGGCTTAGTTGCCAGATCATATCAAACCAATTGTATCTTATCTTCTCCGGCCCCCTTCGCGTCCTTCGCTACCTTCTGTTCAAATCTTTTCCAGCTCTTGTCCATCCACGAGCTTACGCTCGCGGC
>JBAXMA010000558.1:0-1585 GCA_037134535.1 bacterium | reverse complement strand
TCCCTGGATCAGCCCTTCAAACTCCTGCTGGTCATCACTGAAGAAACCGAGTTCCGGCAACCCGAGCATCAGGCTCTGCTTGTCCAGTATGCGCATGACGATACTCTCACCATGCGATGCAGGAATCGATGAAACGCGGAGGTCGATCTGGCGACCCTTCCTCTGCACCTCAATGCGGCCGTCCTGCGGAACCCGCTTCTCTGCCAGTTTCATTCCGGCCATCAACTTCACCCTGCTCACTATCGCAGCCTGAAGACGTTTTGGCGGACTTTCAACCTCCTGAAGCACGCCATCTATCCGGTAACGGACGCGAAATCTCCGCTCAAGCGGTTCCAGATGAATGTCTGAGGCGCGAAGACGATGGGCTTCCGAAATAATAACCTGCACAAGACGTATAATCGGAGCATCGGTATCAGCCCCGCCTGAATCTTCCTCAACGTCTGAAGCGCTTTTTACAGTCATATCGAGGGAGTCATCGCCGGAATCAAGAATTGTCTCCAGCGCTGCCTCGGTTTCAATCGCATAAAAGTGCTCAAGAGCGCCCCTGATTTCATCAGGATGAGCAACCACACCGGTAACTTCGCACTTCAGGACATGCCTGAGCGTGTCGAGCGTCTCCATGTCGAATGGGTCGCCAATAGCTACAACAATATCATTGTCGGATCGTGAGTAAGGAACAATCTTGTACCTGCGGGCAATTTCAGCGGGGACTGCCGTAATAGCGTCCTGCGGGATTTTATGACCCACCAATGTCACAAGTTGCATGCCGAACTGGTCAGACAGTGCCTTCAAAACGTCATGAGCAGAAATGACTTCCTCCGCGATAAGGGCATCAATAACGCTTCCACCCTTCTCGTCTCTTACACGGATAGCTTCGGCAAGCTGTTCTTTTGAAACAAGGCCATGCCCCTCAACTATCTCGAGCGCAAAGTCATCATTACTGGTCAATGCACTGTCTCCCCCTAGGATGTCTCGTGCGACTCACAACATCAAATATACCACGTTTACTGCAGCCATCAAACAAAATGGCATTGGCACAGAATAGACGCCCGCATTCACATCCGCACTGTTTCTCAACCGTCAAGCTTTGCTCGCAACATCTCCAGAACCATTCCGGCGTTCGCTTTGCCCTTGCTGGCGCGCATTACCTGGCCAACGAGAAACTGAAGAGCCGCTGCCTTACCATTGCGGAAGTCGGCCGCTGATTTAGAATTATCTGCAATTGCTTTTTCCACGAGCGCACTGAGCGCGCCAGTATCGCTCACCTGCGACAGCCCTCGATCTCTGACGATATCTGCGGGACGACCGCCATGCTCAAACATGATGTTTAACACTTCCTTTGCAGCAGTGTTGTTAACCCCTCCTGCATCAATCATTGCAACTAGCTCTGCAAGCGCCTCGGCAGCAACATTGACAGTGCTCATGGTCTTGCCAGTCTCTGCCAGGTGTCGTAACACCTCCGTCATAATCCAGTTGGAAAGCCCTTTGTAGTTTGACGAACAGGCAGCCGCCCGCTCAAAGTAGTCAGCAACAGTTTTGTCCGCAACCAGCACCCCTGCGTCGTAAGGCGGCAGCCCATATTTGC
>JBAXMA010000557.1:0-1603 GCA_037134535.1 bacterium | reverse complement strand
CGCCAGAGCAAAGGGTGATGTCACAACACTCAAGGCCATGCTCGGAATCTATTGCCGGGATAAGCACGCGAGTTCCGGACAGCTATGCAAGGAATGCCTTGAACTCATGGACTATGCAATCGAAAGGCTGGTCAAGTGCCCTTTTGGAGAGAAGAAACCAACATGCGGGCAGTGCACTGTTCACTGCTACAAGCCGGCGATGCGCGCGCGGACAAGAGAGGTAATGATGTATTCCGGGCCGCGAATGCTGACATCACATCCCATTCTTGCTGCCAGACATATATTGCATGGCGTCCTGCATAAACCCCGCAAAAAGGCGTCTTCACAATCATGAAGGAACAAACTGAATCAAGTAAGCATCAGGCGCTTTTGATCGCGCTTCAGCGCGGAGTGCCGCTCGTCCGCAGGCCCTGGGCCGCAATAGCCGGATCAGTCGGCATGTCTGAAGCCGATGTCCTGCAAGCCGGTCAGGATTTGTTCAAACGCGGAGTGGCACGTCGCTTCGGTGCGGTATTCGACTCCCGCAGTCTGGGTTACGCCAGCACACTGTGCGCCGTGGATGTGCCGTCCTCCGACATAGAACACGCTGCTGCCCTGCTCCATCCACATTCGGGCATCACTCATTGCTATGAGCGGGAAGGAAATCCCAACCTGTGGTTCACGCTTACTGCGCCTGCGAGCAAACTGGGCAGCGAACTGACTCGCATCGGAAATCTGCTCAAGCCCTTCCCCGTACTGAATCTTCCCGCCATCCGTCGTTTTAAGGTGGAAGTCGTCCTTGATGCCGCAGCTGGCGATGTGAAACCGGCAAGAAGCGAAACAATTCCCGTCGCGGCGAGCGGAGATGCGCCGCCGGCATTCACGGAACGCGAAAAGGCATTGATCCGCAGAATTCAGAATAATCTGCCACTGGTTGAGGAACCATTGACGGCGGTGGCGCAGGAACTGCAATGGGACACGGATGATCTCCTGCAGAAGCTTTCTGCCTGGGCTCTGGCAGGGATTCTGCGCCGGATTGGATTTATCCTCCGGCACCGGGCAGCAGGTTTCACCTCGAACGGTATGTGTGTGTGGCCGGTAGCGGAGGGTGATGTGCCTCGCGCCGGGCGGATTCTGTCCGCTGCTCCGGAAGTCACCCACTGCTACGAACGACCGTCATCGCCGGCCATCCCGTTCAATCTCTATGCCATGATTCATGCCCGCGAACGCGCAACGGCAGAGAATACCTTTCACCGTCTTAGTGAATCTGCAGGACTGAACGGCGGTCATATGTTGATTTCAGTGCGTGAGTTCAAAAAAACAAGTCCGGTCTTTTTCCTCGAAGAAAACCCATGAAGACCCAAGCCGTTATATTTGCACTGCCTGGAACGAGCTCAAGCGACGCGGCCGGCACGCTCCGCCATGTCGATGAATTGTTCGGCAGAAGATTTGGTGATATCCGCAGGATATGGGCATACACCTCGTCGGGAGTGCGGCGGAAACTCGAGAAGCTCAACACACCTGTTTCAGACCCCGGGAATGCGCTGGATGCCCTATTCAAAACCGGAATCACACATGTTGCTGTAAAATCGCTTCACTTGGCCACTGGCATGGAGTATAAGGA
>JBAXMA010000556.1:0-1607 GCA_037134535.1 bacterium | reverse complement strand
GGCGCAGAGATGAAACGCATGGAACAGTCGCTCACCGGTCTCCGGAGTTATGAAGAAAACATCCGGTCGACAGAGAGCCGCATCCGTGACGTGGATGTTGCGTTCGAGGCGACGTTGTTCGCCAAGTACTCCATCCTGACCCAGATCGGCACAGCCATGTTGGCACAGGCCAATGCCCTTCCGGGTGGCGTCATGAACCTGATCAATGGATAATCAGGCCTCTCCTGGGGGAAAAGTTATCCAGAGGCGTCCGGCTTAACAGCCGGGCGCCTCATTTGTTTTGTGGCGCTTTGATGCAAGTGCGAAAAGTGAGTGTTGGCTGTTGGATATCCTTGTCGAGTCCGTTCCAGTTCTTAATCGTACTCGTCGTCGTCCCTCGTCCTCGGAAAAGGGGACGATGAAACGAGGACGAGGACGAGGACCACTCGGCTTCGCCTCGCTGAGGACGATTACGAGTCGCTGGGGGACCGCCGATTATCAGCGTGCACGGTGACGTCCCCGTACGCAAGTGTGATAAGGATTAAGAAGATTAGGGTCCTGGGCTGTGATTGTCCCGAATGGTACTAAGACAGGCCAGTCTTACTAACTATTCCGTGAACTTTGTCGCAAACTACTCCGACGCTTAACTGTCTCGGAAACTTTGTCGTAAACTATGTTTGTCCGGGAGAAGTTAACGACAAAGTGTACGCAGTAGTTATCCGGACTAGGTAAGGACAAAGTCTGCTACTTAGTTGCCAGATCATCCTAAATCAACCTTATCTTAGGGCCATTCGTGATTGTCCCTTGATGGCCCTAATCGACGAGTGGATTTCTGAGCTTTAGCGCTGGAAATCGAGAGAAGTCTCTGTCGGCAGACCAGAACTGTCTGACGCCATGGCTTATGCACAGCGCGGCAATGCGGGCATCATGCACCATTGGTCCCACGGCCTTTGCGGCAAGGACCAGTCGTTCAAGTCGTTCGAGATGATCGGGACTCTCTCCGAGAAGGCGTAGTGATGGTGATTCTGTCCACGCCCGCATAGCCGCAATGGCGATAGGCATGGGGGTTGGTGGCCGATATATCTTTGGATGCGTAACGATGGCAAGAAACTCATGTACACATGGCCAGGGGATTGCCCACAGGGCCTCGCCATTAGCCAGTTCTGTGATCTTCTTCAAGGCTGCGCCATGCCATGGTGAGTCTTCCCTGTGAGCATAAATCAGAAGGTTGGTGTCCACGGCAATCATGATCCGTGTCCCTCGTACGCGGCATCACGGATCACGCTCCATGATGCACGCTTCAGTTCCGGGGCAAGGCCCTTGCCTTTAAAAGTTACCGCCTTGATCGCAGGTGCCGGTGTGGCAGCCCGCTTCTCAAGGGCACACGCTAAACCCTCTGAAAGCAGTTGCCGCAAAGTCACTCCCCGTTCCTTGGATAGCTGTTTAGATCGCAGAAAGAGATCATCAGCAATATCTATGGTTGTCTTCATATGGGATATAATATCCTGCCACAACGGGCTTGTCAATCCACCCCATGAACACGGCGTAGCATAAGGGCGCATCTGCGATTAGGTGCGGCTCAGCCGGAGGCTTTCCTCCTGAGGCGGACAGGCTGCCCTACCATGTAA
>JBAXMA010000555.1:0-1614 GCA_037134535.1 bacterium | reverse complement strand
CGCCGGCGCACTCCGGGTGCCACAAAGCTTCGCGTTGATCGCCTTACGAGGTATGGTTTCTTTCTGGACATTTCGTTCCAGGTTCACGAAGGCGAGATCCTCGGTATTGGCGGCCTGTGCGGAGCCGGCAGGACCGAACTCGCCCGATCGCTGGTTGGCGCAGATCCGGTTGATTCTGGCGAAGTGCTTCTTAATGAACGTAAACTTCGCAATGAATCGATGGCTGCTTCACTCAAGGCTGGCATTGCGTATCTCACTGAGGAGCGCAAGGCTTATGGTCTGGCACTGAGGCTTAGTACGGCAGAGAATGTACTTTCGGCACTAATTCCGAGGCTTAGTGCATGGTGGCACTATTCGAGGCGAAAGGGCAGACCTGTTATCGACGGGCTCATAAAGCAACTTGAAATCAGGCCTGATGATTGCTCTGTTACAGTCCGGAATCTTTCCGGTGGCAATCAACAAAAAGTATTACTTGCCAAGTGGTTGGCGCTTGGGCCTGAGGTGTTGATCCTTGACGAGCCAACCCGTGGCGTCGACATCGGAGCCAAGGTTGTGATCCATAAGGCCATTGAGGATCTTGCAGAAAAAGGCGCCGCCGTTATTCTTATCTCATCAGATTTGCCGGAACTTGTTTCGCTTTCGGATCGAATCATGATCATGCGTCACGGGCGTTTCGTTGGAGAAATGGCCCGTGATCAGTGCAGTGAGGAGACAGTACTCCTTGCTGCGAATGGGGGAGTAATGACGTGAAATATCCCATTACTCCGGTGGTCTCAATTGTCCAGAAGCTTGGCGTTTATGGCCTTGTCCTGATTGTTGCAGCTTTGGGCATCGGAGCGTCGCCGAACTTTCTTACCCTTTCGACTCTTCTGAGTGTTCTCGATTCCAGCATGCTGCTTGGCATAGTGGCCGTTGGCGTTGCGTTTGTGACGTACTCGGGTAACTACGCGGATCTTTCCGTTCCTACAACAATGGCGTTTTCAGGTGTCGTTGCCGTGGAAGTTCTCCAATTTGGTATAGGCGTGGCCCTGATGGCTGGACTTCTGACTGGACTGGTCATCGGAGTGGTGAACGGAGTTGTTGTTGGCAAATGGCGCGCTAATCCAATTATCTGGACATTGGCGATGTCGTTTGTTGTGAAGGGCTTGATGCGCTGGATATGGCAGAACAAGCAGATCTATCCAGACGTGAAAGGCGGGGAGACAGCTGCTGGGAGGATCTTCACAGAACTATACCGTTTTGAGGTACTACCAAAGGTTGCAATCCCTGCTGTGGTGCTCGTCTTTCTTGTCATCATTGGACAGTATGTACTGAAGAGAACTCAGTTCGGTCAGCAACTCAAGCTTGTTGGGTCTAATCCTAAGGCTGCCGCGATGACAGGCATCAATGTGCCGCTCGTTGTCGGCATGACGTTTGTTATTTCTGCGTCTGCAGCGGCAGTAGCCGGCATCTTCATTACATCCCTGTCGAAAGTCGGTGCTTACTATAACGGCGACGGCTTTGACTTCGCGGCTGTGACTGCGATAGTCGTAGGTGGCCTGACTCTTGCAGGTGGCCGCGGCGATATTGTTGGTGTGCTGGGCGGCGTGTTTGTGATCGGCTTGATGCGTAATG
>JBAXMA010000554.1:0-1617 GCA_037134535.1 bacterium | reverse complement strand
GTCTTCATGTATCTCCCTTCCTGTATCCGGAAGGTAAAATCTGTGAAGATCGGTTCGCACGCGGCTTTCAGTGCGGGAACAATCTCGCGGTTCTCAAGCTCGAGTAAGATCGTACCTACATGAACCTGTAGTTCCATTTCCTGATCCCCGACATGGATCTTTTTCCTCATTGGATGAGGGTTGTCCATGCCTTTTGCGGGCCCGAACGGAACCGTCAATGGAAGACGGGGTCCGTTCAGGATCATCCGACGGATACCGGGAATCACTACAAGTGCATTTAAGAGTCGCTCTGTTGTCTCGGGGTTGAGCAACCGCTCTGTGGAGATCCTGCACTGGGGGAACGTGGCTTCGGTCATTCCTATCCTTTCAGAGGGTTTATACACCCTTTGCAATTGCCTGGATCGGCCTTCTGAATGCGTCAACCTGTCCGAAGGTGTCCTGGTAGATCTTGGACGTTGCTTCGGGTCCGAACATCTGGGTGCCTGCATCAAGACAGCATGCTGCTACGATACAGGGCATACCGACACCGGCTGCGTGCCTGGTGACGACGTGGTTGCCGTTGAATCCACCCGGTCCGCCGCCACCGTAGATTGAGTGGCTGAAGAACGAGAAACCGACTGCGACACCCATGGTACGACCGAAGTCGGAGCCTGGGAGACCGGTCTCGTGCTCGAGCAGATCGTTGAAGTACAAGAGGGTTGCAGAAACTGCCTGTGCGAAACGTCCGGCACCGCAGTTAACCATGGTTGCTGCAAGGGTACCTGCGGATGCATATGCATTCCACATCATGGGGTCCTTCGTATCGTAGAAGATGTAGCCGCTCTTGCCCTTCTTGCCTGCCTTGATGACTTTGTCCTCAATGGCACGCTCGACAAGGCTCTGCACGACAGTACCGATAGTACCGGTCTTGCCGTTCTTCTTGACGAGATCGTAGACGATGTTGTTCGCGTTCAAGCCCTGGTATGCGTAGAGCAGGAGCTGGGCACGCTCGAACGGGCCGATTGCCATACCCATCTCGAACTCCCCGGCCTGTTCAAAGGTTGCGGTGAGTGCTGCACCCTGCATTGCATTCCGGTGGGTCATCATTGCCGCGTGGTTAGCGGGAATGTTACGGAGAGCGTAGCCGAGACCTTCGTTGTTCTGCGGGATGGACATAATGGTGACAATGTTGCCTCCATCCATGGCCATGGTCTGCGGGTAGGTGCCCCAGACCGCACTCTTGACGTAGGAACCGTCGAACATGCCAACCTTGTACTGGTCAACCAGTGCATAGGTGGTGGCTGCTGCAACTGCGGTTGATGCCGCATCGTAGGTTGCTGCTGCATCCATACGTGCAGTCGGAACCTCGACCAGGATCATCTTGCCGCCGCCGACTTTCGTGATCTTGGTGTTGTCGCCTTCGGTGACCTGGACCATTTCCTTGATCTTTGCCGAGAGTGCGTCACAGTCCTTGACAACGCTGCAGCTCATGCTGCGACCGAGAATCTGGTTGGACTTGCCGCCCATCTTACCGGTCTTTAATGCCTCTTCAATGCCAGCGAAGTTGACTGCAACAGTCCTCTTCGTCAGGTCAATGATGCCGGCTGTACCCTTGTTGACCAGCGGGCTGATCTTGTC
>JBAXMA010000553.1:0-1620 GCA_037134535.1 bacterium | reverse complement strand
GCATTGTACTGGTGACGTCTGCGGCTTCCGGCGCTGTTCAACTGGAACTTGCTGCTGCCGAGCGCGTGGATGGGCCTGTCTGTCCGAAGGAGCAGGTGCCTTCGCCTGTAATTGCATGGACGGAACGATCTGGCGGCATCTGGGAACTCAAGGTCCATAGCGGCGGAACAGCGCATGTTGTCCTCCGACAGAAAGGCATGCTCCGGAATCCCTGCGTTGCGTCCAGTCCGGAAGGACTCGTCCTGTGTTGCGAACGTGATTCCGATTCCGGCCCATCCGAAGTCCTGCTTCTCCTTCCCGATGGCTCGCAACTTTTCAAAACATCTGGCAGAAACCCGCGCCTTGTCACTGTGGCAAATGGCGTAATTCTGATGACCGAGCAGTGCTCGCGTAACACGATATTCCTGAAACTGCAGCACATTGTCAGTGGCAGAGTGTGCACCGAAGGTGTGATTCAGCACACCGATTACACTTTCAATGCTGACCTTGTATGGTCCGGAACCGGCGACGAGGTATTCGTTGCTGCCGAAAACTGTCCAGCCTTCGGTGAGGGTTCACAACTCGGAAAACATCGTGAGATCCTTGTCTGTCATTACAAAGCCGGACAAAGCACTCCTTTTCCCGCGACTGGTTCTAATTCTCTGCCCATCGAGAAACGTGGATTTCAGTCGGTTGGGCCGGAAAATCTCACTGCTATCCGGCCCCAGGTCTTTATCGAGAACGGCAGCCCGGTCATCGTCTTCCGCCAGTTCCGCTACCATGGATTCAAGACCTTCGGTTGGGATCTGTTTTGGTGCAAATTAGAAGGCTCCACATGGCATCCACCAGTTCGACTCAGTCCATGCTTGAGTCTGCCCGACACCGGATCATGCATTCTGCCGGTTGGCCGCGGGTATGTCGGTATGTTTTCCGCGCTTGAGCATGACGGTGACGCCGGCCGGACCTATGGCCAGCGGGTCGAGTTTCTAGAGTTCGATGCTTCACACCAGCTTGAGCGATTCGAAATCGAACCCGCCCGGGCCAGAGCTTACTCCGTTCCAGCCGGATGCAGGGATATCGTCATTGAACCCGCGCCGCTGCCTGCGCCGTATCCGGGCCGTACGCTGATCTGGGGCGATCTTCACATGCACTCGACTTACTCAAAGTGTGTGGGGGCTGCAGACGGCAGTCCGGCAGAGAAGCTCCGGTTTGCAAAGGACAGCCTTGGATGCCGTGTGTTTACTCTCACTGAGCATACCCAGGAACTAAGCTGTGCTGAACAGGCATGGTGTATGGACGAGCTGGAAAAGGCTGCCGGCGATCAGGGTGTAGTGCTCTATTGCAGCGAACCGCCTTTCAGTCCGGGGCGCCATTCAAATGTTTACGCTATCGACCGCGATATCTATGAACGGTTGCTGATGATCTTCATAAGCCAGAAGGGCGACCGGCGGCTTGAATACCGGCATATTCGCGAGGAATTGCCGTATGGCAGCGTGTTTGTAATGCAGCATTTTCATGGTGAGATCACCGGGAAGGATGAGATGCTAGCTGGCTTCGATCCGCAGCTTGAAGTCGCAATGGAGGCCATGCAGGGTCGTTGCAACGGGTTGCTGGAAAACGACGCGCGCCACCGTCGTTTTC
>JBAXMA010000552.1:0-1622 GCA_037134535.1 bacterium | reverse complement strand
TCTTACATGGTAGGGCAGCCTGTCCGCCTCAGGAGGAAAGCCTCCGGCTGAGCCGTACCTAATCGCAGATGCGCCCCGGAGGGACCTCTCATTTCACATATCCGAGAGACTTGAGGACCTTCTGCTGATCGGGGGTGAGGTGAATGGTTCCGGTGGGTGCATCGAAGGGCTTGTTTGCACTCATCCATTGCTGCAGGACGCTTCCGAGTCTGACAGCGACATCGGGCTTAACGGAGAATAGGTTGTTTGTCTCGCCAGGATCTGACTTCAGGTCAAACAGCATTCCTGTCTCGCTTTTGTCAGGGCTCACGATGAGTTTCCATCCGTTCTCCAGGACGCTCCGGAGGGGCAGGGCGCCGCGATCGAACTCGGCAAACAGGGGTCGCTCCTGTCGTGACTGGCCACCGGTCAGCAGAGGTTTCAGACTCTCTCCCTGTACTCCGGCCTGATACGGAATTTCAGCCAGATCGAGGATGGTGGGGTAGAAATCGATGTTGCACACGGGACTTGAGACAGTCACAGCCTTGAACCCACCGGGTGCTGGCGGCACAATGATCAGTGGGATTCTCACTTCCTCCTCGAATAAAGACTGGGCGTGGCCCATGGATCCGTGTTCGAAGAACATTTCGCCATGATCCGCTGTCACAATTACGATCGTGTTTCCCTGAGGTAGAACTTCCTTGAACAGACGTTCTACGAAGGCGTCGACAAAGTTGATTTCGGCGTCATACAGGTCAATGATTGTTTCCTGAATCTCCTTGTTTTCTTTTATCCGTGGCAATTGGCTCTGCAACCACTCGACTGATTGTCGCTTGAATTCAGGCACTAGCGAGGGATGCCTGGCATACTGTTCAATCCATGGCTTCCGTGCATAGTAGGGGGCATGTGGCGGAAAGTAGTGTACCCACAGGAAGAATGGCTTGCCGGAGTTGAGGTCTTTCTTGTAGGCGAGGGCGGTGTCGTGGATTGTCTCACAGGGCGGGAACCAGAGGCCGGTGAATTTGTCGAAGCCCTGTGCCAGTCCGGACTGTTCGGTGACATGACCGGTGCCGGCAATGCCGAACGTTGAGTACCCGTTCGCTTTCAGTGCTTCGGCAAGCGTCACAAAGGACGGGGCAAGGAGTTCCTGCCCGTGAATTTCACGGGCTTGCGCAAAGCCGTGGAGAACACCATGTGATCTTGGATGCCTGGACGTGAACATCGAAGCAAGGGATGGCGCGGTCCAGCATGCTACAGCATGGCAGTTGCTGAACACTGTTCCTTTTGCTGCGAGTGAATCGATGAATGGCGACGTTGTCCGGCCATATCCGTAGCAAGACAGATGATCAGGTCGGAGGGCATCGATTGTGATGATGACCACGTTAGGTTTCCGTGCTCCTGTGCCTTCTCTGCAGCCGCACAGCACTGCCAACGAGGCAGCAAGCAGGCTCAGGCAGATAGGGTTAAGAACTTTCATGCACTCCCGTTGACCTTGTAACACAGTTAATGATCGTGTTTAAAGTGTATGCTACAACGCTCTGCAATGTCCAGATTGGTATTGGGGCGCATCTGCGATTAGGTGCGGCTAAGCCGGAGGCTTTCCTCCTGAGGCGGACAGGCTGCCCTTCTATGTAAGAAACAGA
>JBAXMA010000551.1:0-1628 GCA_037134535.1 bacterium | reverse complement strand
ATGAAGAAAACAAGCGATATTCTCGTGATTGGCGGGAAGAGATTCGCATCCCGGCTTCTTGTCGGAACAGGCAAGTTCTGCGACAAGGACACCATGCGTCGCGCCATACTTGCGTCCGGTGCGGAACTTGTGACAGTTGCACTGCGTCGCTTCAATCCTGAAAACAGGGCCGACGATCTCTGCGGACCTCTTGCTAAACTTCCAGGGCTGACTCTGATGCCTAACACGTCCGGGGCCCGTACTGCCGAAGAGGCAATCAGGGCTGCAATGGTTGGCAGGGAGTTGACTGGCAGCCTGTTTGTGAAACTTGAGATCCATCCCAATCCGCACCACCTCATGCCTGATCCTATTGAGACTTTTGAAGCAGCGAAGCAGCTTGTTAAAAAAGGCTTTATTGTTCTGCCCTATATGGGTGCAGATCCCGTGCTTGCAAAGCGTCTTGAGGATGCAGGCTGCGCGGCTGTCATGCCGCTGGGGTCGGCGATTGGAAGCGGGAGGGGACTGCAGACACGCGAATTGCTACTGATGATAATCAGGGACAGTGGTATTCCTGTAATTGTTGACGCGGGGATCCGGTCACCATCCGAGGCCGCTGCCGCCATGGAAATGGGATGTGATGCGGTCCTGATCAACAGTGCTATTGCTGCGGCTGGGGATCCGGTTGCCATGGCTAGTGCATTTTCCCTTGCGGTCAAGGCAGGGCGCGCTGCGCGTGCTGCCGGGATCATGGCCAGAAACACCTCTGCTTCCGGTACCAGCCCGCTAACAGCTTTCCTCGGGAAGCCTTAGAGCCTCCCATGAAAAAAACACCCGGCAAGAAGCTTGTAAGTGTAACTCGATCCGGTACCGTCACTTCCTGCGCACATGCCGCCGTCGAGCAGGCTATTTATACAGATGCGCCCGGCGCAGCTGATTTCGCGGCGATGCTCTCCCCGGCTGGCGACGAACTGCTTGAAGAAATGGCGCAGCGTGCGCAGTCACTCACGATGCGTCATTTCGGCAGGACAGTCGGACTTTACGTGCCTCTTTACGTCTCCAATTACTGCACAGGTGGATGTTCGTACTGCGGTTTTGCACTGGATCGTGAGCAACCCAGAAAGAGACTGGCCAAGAATGAGCTCATAGCTGAGTGCCGTTCAATCAAGAAACTGGGCTTTGAGGATGTCCTGCTTCTGACTGGGGATCGGTGCAGGAGCGACGACTTTGAATTCCTGCTGTCATGCGTTGAAACCAGCGTACAGTACTTTCATAACGTGACTGTGGAGTCGTTCGCGATGACCGCAGATGAATATGCCAGGCTGGAGAAGGCAGGTTGTGGTGGCATAACGATTTACCAGGAGACTTACGACCAGATACTCTACAGGATTTTGCACAAGCGCGGTGAGAAGAGTAATTACCAGTGGCGGATCGAGGCGCCTGAGCGTGCTCTTGCAGCCGGACTGCGAACTGTGGGTTTGGGTGTGCTGCTGGGGCTGGCGGATCCGGTTTCAGATCTGGGATGTCTCTTCAGGCATGTCGGGCGGCTTAGAAAAAAGTATTGGCAGGGCGGCATTATGGTCTCGTTTCCGAGGGTGTGTGCACAGTTCGGGGATTATCGGCCTCCATACGAGGTGAGTGACAGATTCCTG
>JBAXMA010000550.1:0-1631 GCA_037134535.1 bacterium | reverse complement strand
GAGAACCGCAACGGACGCTGCCGCAATACCCCAGCGAAACAGCGCCCCGAAATAGGTTTTGGAAGTAGGCGCCCGGTGAAAATTCCTCAATGCCGATTCCAATGAATCGACTGATGACATGACGTCTGTCGAGTTAAGCAGTTTACCAATCAGGCCTGCAGGCCTCTGGCTTGATGCAGTGCCATTCTCTGTTGCCGTGAGCATATCTCGCAGGAGCGAAGAGAGTGTGGCCCCGGCTTTCTCATATGGTGTTCTCGAATGTGGCGACCATGGCAATTCCACTCCCTCTGGTAACAGGATTAGTGCGACAGATCCATCCGGGCGGAGTAGAGTCAGCTGTGGATCCCAGGCCGGGTCCGCGCCAGAAGTATTCGCCAGTCGCGCGACCTGACAGAGCCCGACTCCAATCCGCGCCAGTTCCGATTCGCTGATAAGGTCATGGGACCCATTGACGCTCTGAATGATTTCGGCAAGCGACGTTACGGGGCCAGTGACTGCAACTACATAAGAAGAGCCGGCTTCAGAATACGGGCCACGCACGATAAATACGGTTCCGCCCTGGTTCTGTTCGATTTGTTGTGCGGTCTTTGCAGTAGTGGACGAGATTCTAACTGGTATGATGAGAACATGGTCGCCCGTAGTACTGTCTATTGCCCTAGTAACTTTGGCCGGGTTGACTAACGAAGAGCCGACAAAGGGACGGAAGCGGCTCGGTGCACCTTCGCCAAACACATTGCTGTTTTCTGCGTTCCCGCTGTTTGATGAAGCTCGTGCTGAATGCATGGTTCAGACTCCTGATGCGACCGCACTATCGTGGTCTGTCTCAAAACATCCTTATACACAGGCACAGCTATTTGCGCAAGTTCCGTAGCCCTGCATTACGCCGGTGGATGTGCCGCAACAACAATACCAGTGGTCTAATACAGTTTCTTTTCGAGCCAGCGGCTGCGGTGCAGAAGCTGGGTATTGAACTGTTGCAGGAAGTACTGCGCCACGGTGCTCGCCGCCTGTTCGTCCGGTCGCAGGTCTCCCGGCGGCACCACTATCTCCGCGCCAAGCTTTTCAGGTATAAAGACCGGCATGACACGAAGGCCGAAATCGCCGAGCATGCCGATATGCAGGCGTGAGAACCCATTCGTATCTTGTGCGACGTGGACAACCAGAAGGGCATCCATCACAGTGACACCCGCCCCCCCCTGAGCGCGAATGGTTGCCGTCTTTGTTACAACGGCGACCCGACTTTTTGTGTTTAGCGTTGCGACCACGTCATACTGGCATAGGACGTCGACGACTGCTCTCCAAACCTGTTCTGCGGGAAAGGAAAGCGGAATTCCGAGCGCTCGCTCCACGAGCTCGTTTTCTCTTACCGTCCGCATGGATCCGAACCTTGACTGAGTCAGGGCTACTATGTTGGTCGAGACCATTTTGCTCTGAGAAGCGATCGGGATGGGATGGGGGAGGATGACTCCGAGAGATGCCTGATAGGCCTCCTTTTCCAATGCCGCCAGGATCTGTCTCTCGTAGGTTCCATCAGAATACAGCGGTGGCCCGAAACAGCCCTCCCGGCCCCTGACGTAGACGGTAACAACTGACCCGTTTGTAGAGGAATTAATGCGTGCACAGGCGTATAC
>JBAXMA010000549.1:0-1679 GCA_037134535.1 bacterium | reverse complement strand
CATGCGAACGGCTGCGCGTTTTCGCCGCGTTGCAGTTATTGTTATCTGAAGTCGTCGTTCTGGTTCCTTCCCGGGTCCCAGACTTTTACCAATATCGAACGAATGCTTGGAGAAGTCAGGGAGTGGATAGGCCGCGACAATCTGGAGTCGTATGTTCTGAATACCGGCAACTTGTCGGACAGTCTGTCTTTCGAGCGAGCTCGTCCACTCTTTGCGAGGCTGATTGAGGTGTTCCAGAAGCATGCCATAAACCGGCCGCACACATTGCTTCTCGTCACCAAAGGCGGTATGAAGGACTGCAAAGTACTGTTTGAAACTGAGCCGTGCGCAAATGTCAGCGTCTCGTTTTCAGTGAACAGTCCGGAAGCGGCAAAGGAACACGAACGTGGTGCGGCGACAGTGGCAGACAGGCTGGCTGCTGCCAAGCTGCTCAAGAAGCAGGGCTGGCGCGTCAGAATGCGGATAGACCCCATGATGCTCGGGTACGACTACACCTGGATTATCAACGAAGTTAAGAAGCTGCGTCCAGAGCGGGTGACTCTTGGAACGCTCCGGGCTGAATGCAACCTTCCGAAGTTTACCGGCAAGGGCTTGTTCAAGGATCTGGAACCGGCTGCTGACAGGAAGAGTCTATCGCGTTATCCGTTCGATGTTCGCATGAAGATGTATAGTCAGGCAGTGAAAGCATTGAAGGGTATTTGCCCGATAGGTCTGTGCGAAGAGCTTCCCGAGACATGGGACGGGCTCGGACTGGATAAGGACTCCAAGTCCTGTAACTGCGGGGGGTAGGCCGGGAGATGTGCGTCATATGAGTCACAATCAGGGGAGGTCGTCATGGATGTTATGATGGGAGTAGGACTCGGTTTCGCAGCGTGGATTATAATTCGTTGCGTGATGACGGGATTTTATACGGTTGATCAGAACCAGCGGGCTGTGAAGACCGTTCTCGGTCGTGCCCAGCGGGTGGGGGCTCTGACGACTCTGGAGGATCCGATTGCGGAAGAGTTGCGAGAAGATGAGAAGGAGCGGTATTGCTACCCACAGGTCAGAGTAATCATGCCTGGCGGTCCGTATTTCAAGTGGCCGTGGGAGAAGGTGCACAAGGTATCGGTGGCGACTGAGACCGCCAATATGGCCTTTGATCCGGAAGCGCCGGAAGCTAACAGGAACGGGACCGTACTTGACGCCGTTACCAAGGACCAGTTGAATACGGGTTTGTCTGGCCAGATCCGTTTTCAGGTGTCCGAGCGTAATCTATACGCATATCTCTTTGGCGTTACCAATCCGATTGCACACGTGATGGGCTACTTCGTTGCAGTGCTGCGGGAACGGATTGCGACATTCGAGGCCCCGGGCAAGAACGATCCGGCAGCGGGTCCGGAATCTGTTCTGGTCGAGGGTATCTCAATCAATGATCTTCGAAAGAATCTGAGGGACTTGAACGAACACATGGACCGTGAATGCCGGTGTTCGCAGGCCCGGTACGGCATTCTGCTTGATGCATCGCTTATCACCGGGATTGATCCGCCGCAGGAGGTGGAATCGGCTCTGGCTGCGATCAACACCGCTCACAATCAGGTTTCCTCTGACATCAGTCTCGCGCAAGCATCCGCCGACCAAAAAATCGAACAATCAAAACGCGCCGTCGAAATCGAAACCCTCAAAGCGCAAGCCGAAGT
>JBAXMA010000548.1:0-1680 GCA_037134535.1 bacterium | reverse complement strand
GGCTATCCTGGCATACAACGTCATTCAGCAGGCCTTCCATGAGACTTCGCGTAATAGGCACGGGCACCGGTGTGATAAGGCTGGTAAGATAGGCATAGAACCCCATACGCGAGAACGGCGACCACAGAAAGAGCCGTTTCTTGCCCAGGACATCGGCAAGAATCTTCAACATCGCCTCATAGGTCAGGACATCCTGCCCGCCGATATCAAATGACTGCCCGGCTGTCTCCGGTTTCTCCAGCACGCCAACAAGATACTTGATCACATCGCGAATGCTGACCGGCTGGCATTTTGTGTGGCCCCAGCGCGGAATCATGAGCACGGGTAGTCGCCTCACGAGATGCTGAATAATTTCATACGATGCACTTCCGGAACCGATGATTACAGCCGCGCGGAGCACTGTCGCTGGAATAGATCCGCTCCCAAGTTCCTCAGCGACCCTTGCTCTGCTCCTGAGATGAGGCGACAGGTACGTCCTGACGTCTCCAAGACCCCCTAGATAGATGATCCGGGAGACATCGTTCTTCTCGGCTGCAAGCCTGAAGTTCCTGGCATTTACCAGGTCCATTGCCTCAAACTCTTTAGGGCCGCGCAGGAGGGCATGAATGAGGTAATAAGCAGTATGAACGCCTTTAAGTGCGGCAGAAAGCACGTCAACATCACCGGCGTCGGCCACAACAACTTCCGCGGTGGGCCATCGCTCAGCATGCTCAGGCGAATAACCCCTGACCATTACACGAACCCTATACCCGCGTGCCAGCAGTTCCGGTATAAGCCTTCCGCCGATATAGCCGGTTCCGCCTGTTACAAGTACGGTTCCGACAGAGGTATCAGGTTTCGATGGCAGGTCCTTGCAATAGAGCCGGCCTTCTTCAGGGAAGTAGCTACTGTCATGGGACATTAGCTCATCGCGAGAAATTGGCGGTCTGCACATTAATGATCTCGTAGAAGAATGGAATAATGCCGATCACTGCTGATACAACCGCAGTAACACCGATTGTAACTGCCATGATCGGCGATACCGTCAGCGCCTTTGCACCCTTCTCAACTGGCTCAATATACATCTGCCGGATAATTCTCAAATAGTAAAACAGTGAGATTGTGGAATTCACCGCAGCCAGGGCAACGAGCCAGTGGAATCCGGCCTTCGACGCTATGCTGAACAGGAAGAATTTGCCAACGAAGCCCGCGAGCGGGGGGATTCCAGCCAGTCCGAAAAGGGCGATCATCATGGCCAGAGCTGTCAGTGGATTGGTTCTGGAAAGGCCGCGGTAGTCCTTTATCTCTTCAAGTCCAGTCTGATTCGTATGCGCTACGATCACGGCAAAAATCGCCATGTTCGTGAACATGTAGATCAGCATATAATAAATCATTGCTGGCACCCCGCCGTCTGCCGGCGCCAGGAATCCCATGAGCACGTAACCTGCCTGCGAAATGGCGCTGAAGGCCATGAATCGCTTGATGTTGTCCTGAACAATTGCCACCACATTGCCAAGCGTCATCGTAATGGCGGCAAGGGCGGCAAATATCATGACCCAATCCGCGACAAATCTGCCCATGACATTCAGAAACAGCTGAAGAAGCAACATAAGGCCGGCGCACTTAGAGGCAACCGAAATGTAGGCAGTAATGGGCGTAGGAGCGCCCTGATAAACTTCGGCCGCCCACATATGGAATGGC
>JBAXMA010000547.1:0-1690 GCA_037134535.1 bacterium | reverse complement strand
TATGAGAGTGCGGCCAGAGACGCGCTGCTGACTGCCCGGACACTCGCCATCGCCGCAGTGGCTGCGACTGAGGCGCGCGCATATGAAGCTTATGTGAAAGCTGCGGTTGCGGTTGAAGATGCTGGAATCTGTGAGGCTATAGCGAAGGCGGCTGTCTCGGATAAGGAAGCAGGTTCGTGTGAAATCTACATCAATGCCGCCAGGACTACAGTTGACGCCAAGGCTGCCTTCGCGACGGCTAAGACAGAACTGGCCAAGGCTTACGAGATTGCTGATGATGCGTACGCATCAGTTGAAGAATCCTGTTCCAGAGTGGTCGCATGCCAAAATCCTTCCCTGGCTGGTGAATAAGGCGGTGCATCTGCTGCCAGTCTATTGCCCTGCAATTTCGGCACCGGTTTCCGACATGTTACAGCTCTTGACGACCCAGTTGCCGCTGGCATCTTTCTCGCGCCAGACTTTGAGTATGGGATAATCGGTAACCTGATGTGAAGTCTGAGATGGCAGCATTTCATTGCTGACTGGTTTGGGCAGGACATTCTCGGTAACTTCCTGATGGATTGGCTGATTGTTTACCATAGGCATTGAAGGTTGCGTGGTAAGACCCAGTGCTATCAAGCACCCCGCCGGCAGTAATCCGATGCATGCAAATGTTGCTAGTCTGTTCATGATATCCTCCACGTAACGTTGTTATGGTGTCCTGACATGCTTAAAGAGTAACGCAATTGTCATGCCATTATCCTGCTGCGCACCTAAATGGCACATATTGAACGGGATTAGGATATTTTGGCAATATAGCAGGCGTGTTCGGCGAGTGTTCAATCTGTATCAAAATGAGGCATTGTGAACAGTTCACGCACAGTATGGGCGCGCGTCATGGAACCTGAACAGTCTCTACATAACAGCCATTAATGCGGCAAGCACCAGGAACAGCAGGCCGAGCATAACCTTGCTGAATACAACATTCGCTTTGCTCCAGCTGAGCAGCGACTCCATTCGCAGCCCGCAGTAGGAAATTGCAAAGACTCCAGCTAGCGGTACGACGAACATCGCGTTGTAAAGCAGCAGGTACATCCATGCCGTGAAAGCCAGTTCCGGGCTGGGTCCGGAATCCTTGATAATCAGGGCCATTGTCGGGATGTAGAGCTGACCAGTGCATACGCTCTCCAGAACTGTTACGGCCGAACCCACCAGCAGCCCGCCCACCAGCAGGCTTGGTCCTGCCAGTCCCTTGCGCATGATTTTGTGCATCCAAATCTTGATCCTGTCGGGTATCTGCAGTGCCACATCAGAGGGTTTGCCGCTGCGCTTGAAGAGGTAAGCATCCCGGAACGAGAGAAAGGCCAGCAATGCCAGTACGCCTGTCATGATCACTTCCAGCCCGAAACGCGCATATTCAAAGCCGCTGAGAAGCCGCAGCGCACGCAGGAGTCCGAACCCGAGTGCGGTATAGGTCAGAAAGGTGCCAATCCCGAACGCAAAGCCCATCAGCAGCAGATCCCGACCCCGGACTCGCGCAACTGCCAGAAGGCTCATAAAGAATACCAATGTTGAGAATGCGCAGGGATTCAATCCGTCAAGGAATCCGGCAACCAGCACCATCGGAAGAGTGAAGCTCCGCATGCGGCTTTCAAGGATGGCCCGGCCGGTCTGGTCTGATGGCTGAACTTCAAGAGCGCGGTGTGTATTC
>JBAXMA010000546.1:0-1693 GCA_037134535.1 bacterium | reverse complement strand
CAATGCGAAACTCCTGCATTCGATCAGGAAGGCTCGGCACTTCCTGATCGAATGCAGGAGTTTCGCATTGAACGACTGAAGGAAATGGGCTGCAATGCTTACCGGACATCCCATAATCCCCCGACCCCCGAACTTCTCGAAGTCTGCGATCGCCTCGGTATGCTGGTTATGGATGAGGTACGACTGGCCGGCAGTGGGCCGGAATTCACAAGGCAACTTGAAGACTTGTTGCTTCGCGACCGGAATCATCCCAGCGTCATTATCTGGTCCATTGCAAACGAGGAGCACCGGATTCAGGGAACCATTACTGGTGCACGTATAGCGCGCAGCATGAAGCGCATCGTCAAACGGCTCGATCCGACCCGGCAGGTGACAGCTGCAATGAACAACGGTGGTGAGGGAAACGGATTCACTGACGTTGTAGACGTACATGGTTGGAATTACATTGCGATAGGCAACATGGACGAGTGGCACAAGAAGCATCCGCGTCTGCCGATTGTGGGCAGCGAGGAAGCCAGCACGCTTTGCACACGGGGTGAATACGCGGATGACCCCACCCGCGGCTATATGTGTGACTATGATACGAACGCGCCGGGATGGGGCAGGACTGCCGAGGCATGGTGGACTTTCTACGATGCCAGGCCGTGGGTGGCAGGCGGGTTTGTCTGGACTGGCTTCGACTATCGCGGTGAACCTACTCCGTACGAGTGGCCTTGCACGAATTCTCATTTCGGGATCATCGATTTGTGCGGTTTCCCGAAGGACAACTTCTTCTACTATAAGTCATGGTGGACGAAGGAACCGGTATTGCATCTGTTCCCGCATTGGAACTGGGCGGGCAGGGAGGGCCAGGAGATAGATGTGCGGTGCTTCAGCAACTGCGAGGCTGTGGAACTGCTGCTGAATGGCAAGAGCCTCGGCAGGCAGGTTGTGCGCAAGAACTCGCACGTCGCATGGAAGGTTGTCTATGAGTCAGGCATGCTGGAGGCGCGTGGATTTAAGGGTGGCCGCGTTATCGCCACAGCGAAAGTAGAGACAGTGAATGAATCTGCCAACCTGATTTTGACAGCTGACCGTACTGTTGTCAGGGCCGACGGCGAGGACGTGTCCTGCCTGACGGTGGCAGCGACTGACCGGAAAGGGCGACCGGTTCCGATAGCAGATGATGTGGTACGTTTCGATATCAGTGGGCCTGGTCGATTGATAGGCACAGGAAGCGGTGATCCAAGTACACACGAGATGGATAAGTCGCCTGTGCGCCGTATGTTCAATGGCCTTTGCCAGGGTATAGTTCAAACCACTCGTCAGGACGGCGATATTGTTGTAACTGTGAGGGCCGATGGCCGGAAACCGGCAACGCTGAAGATCAGGGCCAGGGCATGCAGAGCGAGGCGAGTTGTTGTGTGAGAACTTGAAAGGATATTGAATAATGACTAAGAACAACTCACATGCGCTTTCCGACTTCCAGCCCTCCCGACCATGGCAGGCTCACTGGATCTGGGCTGATGGTGATGGCCACGAGAAGAATTCCTACTGCTATTTCCGGCGCGAGTTCCGGGTTGCTAAGGCTCATGCCGATGCGACAATATTTATCACTGCCGATACCCGGTATCAGCTTTTTATCAACGGACAGCGGGTCGGTCGCGGGGCACCCCAGTCTAAGCCGTATTACCACTACTACGACGAATACAGC
>JBAXMA010000545.1:0-1697 GCA_037134535.1 bacterium | reverse complement strand
TTACTTTTCGGTCTTACCGCCTCGGCGCTGGTCACTCTCCTGTTGATTGTTCTTTGGGCTTGGTTCCGCCAGACCGGACGCGAGATTACAATCAGCGCCCCCTTGTCATCGGCTCCGACCAATTCCACAGCGTTTATCGAAGGCACAAACATGCTTTCAATGCCATCGACAATAATTCAGCCGGGGAAGCCGATCCCAGGCTGGACGATTTCCCTGTCGAACAAGCACCGCCAGCATGCAAGCATTGAATCGCCCGAAAAGGATGACCTGCCTTGTCTTGTCATGAAGTCGGACGGCAGTGAAATGCGCTTGTCCTCACAAGATTTCAGCGCAGAACCGGATATGAAGTTCCAGATCGAGGCGTTGTTCAAGCCAGGACAGAATTTCAAGGGCGATATCTGGATAGGAATCGAGCTCACCAGACGTGCTGCGGACGGTGAGCAGAAGAACCATCTCTACCAGAAATCACCAGCTTCCAGCCGGAAGAACGGGTGGGCTTCAGCGAAAGGCACATTCACGCTACCGGCCGGATCGAAATCAATTCGCTTCGAGATATTCGGCAAGTTCAAAGGCCGGACACTCATCAAGAATATCCAGCTCAAGCGAAAAGCAAACTCTTCACCGGAAGAGGACGCTCCAGCTTCCCGCTGAGCCATTATCAAGACCTATCTCTTGACCGGAACTTTGCGCAGCGCGGCTGCGTACAGGCCGTCTGTGCCGGTATCGGGCGGGAACACGGATATCTCATGATCAAGGACAAACTCCGGATGAGCCTGCATCCAGCCCCTGATCAGCACTGCCCCCTCCTCGCCTTCCAGACTGCACGTACTGTAAACAAGAGTGCCGCCGGGTTTCAGCATTGGGCCAAGCCCCTTGAGGATTGCGCGCTGCGTCTTGCGCAGTGATTCGAAGCGCTCGATATTGAAGCGCCACCTCGCATCGGCTCGCCTGCGGAGAACGCCTGTGTTACTGCAGGGCACGTCAGCCAGAATGCGATCGAACTTCATGGTGCCCAGCACATCGGTGGGCGATGCTGCGTCGCCGGCGATCACCTTTGCGCCTTCGAACTTCATGCGCGAAAGGTTCTCCTTAAGTTCTCCGAGCCGGTCCTCGCGATAGTCCATGGCAGTCAGACTGCCAGTGTCCCCAAGCTTCTCAGCTATCAGCATGGTTTTGCCACCTGGAGCGGCACAGGCATCCAGAACGCTATCCCCCGGCTGCGGCGCCAGCAGCTTTACTGGCGTCAGCATGGACGGATCTTGAATACTGAACAAACCATCAGCAAATCCGGGCAATTCAGGTACGGAAATGCCGCGCGGCACGATAATGCAACTTCTTGATTCAAACGGGTGCGGAACAGCCTCCAATCCCTTCTCCGTCAACATCGCCGAGTATGCCTCGATCGTTGTTCGGGCAAGATTGATGCAAAGCACTACGTCCGGCGATCCATTATTCCACTTGCAGAGCTTCACGGTCCTGCCTGTCGTAAACTGCGACTTCCAGCGGTCGACCAGTAAGTCAGGGTACGATTCTCTGATAGCGAGCGGCTGGGCCTTAAGTTCCTTCAGGATCTGCTGCTTCTCACGGAGCGCCCGGCGAAGTACGGCGTTAACGAATCCGCTGCCGCCCTGTGACAGTTTCCTCTTTGACGCCTCAACGGTCTCATTTACGGCAGCGTATTCGGCCACATCGTCCAT
>JBAXMA010000544.1:0-1708 GCA_037134535.1 bacterium | reverse complement strand
AAGTTGCAATGACTCTGAGAATAGCAAGAAACGTGAAACCGGCTGATGAACGTTGAGGAGAAGAGCTAAGCAAGGGAGACCAGTCATGAAGAAGGCCAGTAAAATCGGATGCGGCGTGCTTATCGTATTGCTTGTGCTTGTCGTGATTACCGTGGTTGCAGTACAGGTGATCCTCAAGAACCATCTGGGACCGATCATTCAGGCCCAGTTGCCACCGGTTAAGGAGAAGCTCCAGTTACAAACCCTTGAAGTTGGAAACGCAAGCGTGAATCTGCTGGGTGGATCCGTGCGGGTTGATGGAATCAAAGTCGGAAACCCGAAGGGTTTCCAGGAGCCGGTTCTCTTCTCACTCGACAGGTTCATCGTTGAAGTCGGTGCAGGCAAACTCATCAAGGCCGCCATCAGCAAGCAGCTGGACCTTGAGATTCCGCGCGTGGAGTTGAAGGATGCCGAATTGAAGATAATTCGCAATCCGGACAGCACCATCAATTTGCAGGTCCTGGCCGACACCCTCAGCACAGGGCAGGAACAGAAACCATCCGAAGTACCAAAAGAAACGGTCGTGGAGAAGCCTGTCGCAAAGCAGTCCGGCCCACTGCCGAAGATCCATCTGAAAATCGCGGACATCAACACCAGCCTGCGCTATGCGGACTATGCCATCTCCAAAACTGAACCCTTAAAAATAGCGATCAAGACGTCACTCAAGCTGAGGAACATCGCCACTTATGACATTGGCACAAGGGGAAGCATCTCTATCACAGGCGCCCTCGAAGGCGACGCCAACCTCTGCAAGACCGATCTAAAGGGCCAGATATCTGCTCTGATCGACCCGCTTAAGCCGACAATGGAAATTGCCGGCGATATCGGCAACGTGGACTTGCGACTCATCCGGCCATATCTTGACATGGCTGGTTTCGGCTGCGATTCGCTGTCTCTCAAGATCGATTTAGCATGCAAGGACGGCGTCATAGACGGCAAGTCCGTGATAACACTCCTGATGACCAAAGTCCTCCTGACCAAAGGTGGCATGCCGCCGGGGGTGAACTATCTCAATGAACTTACCGTTCCTGTCCCGCTTGAAGGAACTATCACCGCGCCGAAGGTCAACATGGAAAAAGCTGTGGTCAAAGCCATCCTGGACAACCTCAAGAACAATTCCGGGGCCGTCGCAGCGGGGTTGCTTGGCGAAGCCATTTCGGGTGGCAAGGATAAATCAAAGAAGGGCGACAAGGGCGGTGCAGCCGGTCTTATCCCTAAGCTGCCGTTCTAATACAAGTGAGCACCCGTTTCGTTCATCTGCATCTGCATACGAGCTACAGCCTTCTGGACGGGGCATGTCGCCCCGAAGACGTGGTGCAGGCCGCAATCGACAATGACATGCCTGCCGCAGCCATTACTGACCATGGGGGCATGTATGGCGCGATGGAGTTCTACAAAGCTGCAAGACGACGCGGCATCAGACCGATCATCGGCTGTGAAATTGATGTCTTCCCGGACACCCGCACTGCCGGTCTGAAGCCGGCCGCATGCACCGTACCGCCGCACCACCTTGTCCTCCTCGCCGAAACGGATCAGGGCTATTACAACCTCATAAAACTTGTGTCGGCATCTCACCGCGAAGGCACCCGTCAGAAACCGGGAATCGACAAACTGCTGCTGGCTGCTCACTGCAAGGGACTGATTGCCCTTTCAGCTTGCGAAAACGGCG
>JBAXMA010000543.1:0-1727 GCA_037134535.1 bacterium | reverse complement strand
GTGGTCTTGTTATTCACGATGTGGTACGGCTGGGCGAAGTCGGGCAGGCAGCTTACCGTAACCTCGCAGTTTCCGCATTCAAAACGGGCCACACTGATCCCGCGGATCTTGCCTTCCGAATCGGTGCAGCCCCGGAGGTAGTATCCCAGGCGAGTCAAGGTGTGCAGCTTGCCGCATCGGGGACATCGCTCAGGAGCACGCACCTTCAGGTGAGCTTCCTGCTTGATGTAGTCCTCGACCGTCTTGCAGCAGGCCACGATCAGTTGCATGAGGTCGAGGAGTAAACCAGATGTCGCACTCTCTCCGCAATGGTTCTTGGAGGGGGGATTTATCGCTTTGACTGTCGCCCGTCACAGGAGGACAGGTTGCGCATCAGAGTGGCGGGCAGGTGGAGCGTCGGAACGGGGGCTTCTCTATCACGCTATCTGATGACTTCCCTGCCACTCTCCATCATCGAGCTTGCACGAACCCGGCCAATCTTTCATCATGTGGCGTGCTGGAAAACACCCATATCCGCCTCCTTCGATGTTTGGGGACTGGTTCGATGATACACACACAATCAGAGAGGCTGCGGAATCACTGCCTTGAGATCCGAGACGCGAATATCGAAAGGAGAAGCCCATGAGTGTATTTCTTGAAAACAACCTGACGCAGCGTCTCTATGTCGTACTCGTCGCACTTTGGATTCCCATGGCTGCGGTTGCAGATGTGACGAACGAAACGAATCAAATCATCGTCCCAGCTTCTAAAGTACGTCAACTTCTGCGGGCGAATGATCTGCGCGAGTGCCAGAAACTAGTCGACCTGTGGAAGAGGGCATTGCCATACCAGAAGTTGGGGCTTGCCGAGGAACTCGTCAGCCAACTGAAGAATGTCGGCTCTTCTCCTCTACGGGGCTATGATATCTCGAAGGACGGCGGCAACGACATGACGATGGTTGCCGGTCGTGCCAAGTGGGCCTTTGAACAAATCATGGATGTGCAACTTGCGGACCTGAAACGTTCAACGGCGATAGATAGTCTGGTTGCGTTGCAATCTAATGCCGTGGCTTTGGTCGACGCACGTCGAAGTGATCTCATGTCCGAGGGGAGTAAGGAAATCAAACCCGGTCTCGCAGAAAAGTACAAAGGGAAGATCATCCCGGGAATCTCCGAAGCTTCATCTGGGAACACAGCGGTCATGTTGGACCTGCTGGCGGAATGGCAACCCATTGGCAAGCGTTTTGAAGATCTTGCGGCTATTATTGGGTCGCGCGGCAGGAACACAAAAGACAAAGACGTCGTAATGTACGCATTCGAGGATGGCTCCGCTGGGTGTGCGTTTCAATTCTCCGTCAAAGAAGGGATTATCACCTCAGTTAAGGCCCTGTGGATTGACTAGCAGAGCGACCGCGATGGAATTCCCGAATTTGCCGACGGGTTCAATCTATTGGGTGCAATCACGAACATGGATGACATTGTGACCAACGCATACTTCGTGCCGATAGTATTTCAGATTGATACGAATCTGGACCTGATAGCGACCAAGATCACGCTGGATTACTCAGCCTGAGCGCCGCTCCTGGTCTCCACATGTCAACGTTGACAGTTGACCCCCCGCCCGCGGACCCACCCCCCACATCTGAAAACTTGTGGCACTGTGCCGCACATCGCCAGTTGATACCCGCGCATTTCATGGGGCCCATCGACGGTTCGGTGAACTCACCGCAGGCACGCTCAGGGCAGGGG
>JBAXMA010000542.1:0-1733 GCA_037134535.1 bacterium | reverse complement strand
GCCCATCAGCCTTGCGTTTAGTCAAGTCGAGCCACGCGTATGCCTTCAGAGGGATGAGCGCAGTGGCGTTGGCAAAAGGAAGTCCGTCTCGGACGTCCTTTTGAGTCTGAATCAACCTGCAGTAATCCTCATTCAGAAGAATGGCGGACAAGCTGTGATGGTCGGATCCCACCGGTATCGGCACGATCTCCTGCCCCTCCGCAAGATTCAGACCTTCCGGCTTACGACTGAAGAATTCCAGTTCGGCTGGGAACAGTTTGTTCTTCGGTTTTGCAAAGCGATAGAGGACCGGTGCGCCCTCGGTTCGCTGGCGTATCTCGTAGTCGCCCGCAGCAATGAATGTCCGAATGGCACCAACGAACGCACGATCCACCACTTCGATGATCAAAACAATGTCGAGATCATTGGTAGGTCAAAACGCCAACCCCGCTGTAGCGAACCATTCATGACAGGCCGCGCCACCGATCAGGATGAAAGAGCCTTCGAATCCCCGAAAGCGTTCGCGAAATAGATCGAGGCCTATGACCATTTTACCTCCTCGATGAGCTGTTCCAATTGCTGCTGGATACGCTCATCGGCGGAATGCCTAAAGCTCAAGTAGAGCGACAGAGAATCCACCATCTGGTTGTCACCGAGGAGTTCCGGATGGTATGACCAAACCTCTATTTTTGCCCTCGCAGTCTCGGCATCACGGCACTCCACGCAGATGCCTTTCTCGAGAGACTCCTGAAACAAACCGACGGGAAGGGCATACGTTGGCAGGCGGTCGTCTGCGATCATGGTCCGGCGGCTCAAGGCGCTGATGCCGGCGAGCAGTGCGGGGTGCCCGGGATCTTTCCACTGAACCCAACGCGTCTTCCTGACTGGAGAAACCAAGTGAGGCTCAACCCGTTGCCAGAGCGAACGGCCCGTGGCCATGAAATCCAGAACCATGGCGCGACCGCTGCGGACGATTTTACAGATCTGCGCGGTTTCGAGTTCACCCTTCACTTTCGTCAGCATCATCGGGGAGTAATGCACTTTCAGCGCAATGTCTTTGAGCGGGAGACCGGCAAGCGGCTCGCGCAAAATGTGATAGAGCACAGTACATTGCGCGGCTGGACTGAGAGTCTCGCGGCGCCTGGCTCCCGGTTGAGGAAACCTCTCCCGCAGCTCAATGACGCTGTTCGGGATGAAGATTTGACTGCCAGGAACGATAAAGGGAATGCCCATCTGGACCATCCGATTTCTGTCATAGGATGGCATAATAGGCAGAACCAGAACAACGGGCTCGCCCAGCTTCAGTTGAATGGCCTCCGCATGCTTCCCGTATTCGCCCGGCGATCCGCTGGCCCAATCCTCGGCTTCAAGGACCAAGAGGCACTTCCGCCCGAACAGGCGGGTGGAGAAGATCGAATATCGTTCGCGCAGAAACAATGGAAGCGCATCGTCCGCCGTCGGTGCAAGATCCGGCCGCTCGCCAGTAAGCGTTTCAAGATAGTTAATCAACCGCTCTTTGAGTATCTGCATTGCTCGGATATACTATCACTGCACGATACACACTGCAAGTGTATCGTGCAGTTTAAATGTATTATCTTTATCTGTGGATAATTCTCTTGCGGGCATGCAGCAAGCGCAGTTTATGCACCACCTCGGCTTCCACCCCTGCCCAATCTGCGTTTCGCCACTGCTCGATGTCCGTATCCATCATATCTCCTTCATGAAGGACAGGCTGGCGGCCATGCCATTACTGA
>JBAXMA010000541.1:0-1741 GCA_037134535.1 bacterium | reverse complement strand
CGGATGACCGCTTCCTTAGGATCAGCGGTCGGCGCGCCATTGACTGCCCTCCCCGCCATCACCTGAACCATAATGTTTGACGCCCCCATCAGTGCGTCTGCCGCACTGGCGCCTGACGGATATCCATACAGCGTCAAAACGAGACATAGACTGACGAACCAACGTTTCATGTGAGACCTCCCATTTTTACCGGTGGCGTAACGATATCACCCATTATCTCGCCTTTACCTGGAAGATAGCAGAACAGCAGGCGCTATGCCTTGAACAGACCTGCCGCAATGTGCATAACCTAAGCATCATGAGCATAGTCGTTAATACTCGTCAAGTTGTTCTTCACGCAGTTAAACCATCCGTTTATTCTTTCAAACGTAGGACTTTCAGACTATCTCTTTGACTCTATTGCCGTGGGAACTGGTCTCTGCAACAGAGGAAGCAATCGCAATACTAAGGAGCTAACAAATGAATCGTATAATAGGTCTGGTGGCGGTGTTGAGTATACTTGCATTGTCACAAGCCGTTTTGGCCCAGACTTCTGTAAAGACCAATGCCCAGACTTTAGCGGCTGTCAACGTCCCGTCCGAACCGGAGGGTATGGTAGCTCTTTTCAACGGCAAAGACCTGACAGGATGGGACGGGGATCCACGCCTCTGGACTGTCAAGGACGGTGTAATCAGGGGCGAGACCACTAGAGAAGTTCCGGCAAAGGGCAATACTTTCCTGGTTTGCAAGGCCGGTGACTTCGGCAACTTCGACCTGCGTTTTTCCTTCCGCTGTAGCGCGGCCAACAACTCAGGAATTCAGTATCGCAGCAAGCACTTGCCTGCAAAGGAGGGCGATGCAAACAGGTGGGTCGTCGGCGGCTATCAGGGTGAGATACGTAACGAAATGAAGCCACCGAACATCTCAGGTTTCATCTACGAAGAGCGTGGCAGCCGCGGTCGGATATGTCCGGTCGGCGAAAAGGTCGTGTGGAAGGACAAGAAGGAAGTTGTCGGATCGGTTGGTGATGCGAAGGCAATAGCCGCCTGCTTCAAGCTTAATGACTGGAACGATTACACAATCATTGCAAGCGGCAGCAATATCAAGCAATACATGAACGGCGTCCAGACCGTTGATTTCACCGACGAGTGTCCCGGAAAGAGTCTTACAAACGGCATCAGCGCACTGCAGCTACATGGCGGTGCCCCGATGTGGGCGGAGTTCAAGAACATACGAATCAAGGCATACGACGCAAAGAAGCAATAGACTTCAGTCTAGCTTTCAATAATCGTTATCCTGAGTAGATAAGTTGATCTAGGCATCCGGCATAGTCATCGGGATCGGCTATCGTGAACAGCTCACGAGTAAAGGCTGAAGGACATGTGGGAACAGAGCAGTTTTAAGCCGTCAAGGCACACCTTATGTAACGCAGAAAAGCCTTTTCTTACGCAAAGATATAGAATGGGGATTCCCGGTAAAACAATGCTCTTGCCGCAACCTGCCAAGCATGATTATATCCCCACTCGCGTTACATCAACTTGAGAAAGGATACTCCTATGACAAATAGTTTGAAAGTGGTCTTGAAGCCACTGGTGCGTTCAGTCATGGCAGCTGGAGCAGCCATGGTCCTGATTTCTGGTGCGGCAGGTTGCGGACGCAAGTCAGCGCCATCGGCAGCAGCTGGCGGCGAACGTGTCTACCGGATAGCTTTTGCTTCTTTCGGACCGGATGCGGCTGCTGACAAGGCCATTGAGGGCTATAT
>JBAXMA010000540.1:0-1745 GCA_037134535.1 bacterium | reverse complement strand
GATTACGGGTACAGTCAGCGCTGCCGCCGGGAAGGGTGCTCATATATTCATGGGTGCGACGATCGATGCCGACCTGACCGACAGCGTTCTGGTGACGATCGTAGTCTCCCGGCATTGGGAACAGGAACAGGCGCCCGAACTGGCCAGCGCCCCCATTGCCGGCAGGAAACATGGCCGGAAGCAGAAAGCTCAGGCCACCCAGACCGACCTTGCTCTGATGGCAATGAGGAAGGGCCGCTTCAAGGATGTTGAACCTACGATTTACCAGGGCGAGGATATGGACGTTCCGACCTTCATAAGAAAAGGCATAATAGTGGAGAAGTAATATATGAATTCATTCCTGAAACAATTCACGCAGCGTGAGGCTGGTCCGCTCGTTCAGTTTATCAAGTACGGGATATGCGGCGCCACCGCGGTATTTGTGCTGACTATTTCGTTCTACATTCTTGGTACCGTGGCATTTCCTGCTGTAACTCCAAAGGATGAGGCAGCTGGTTTTCTCATGTGGCTCGGACTGCCCGTCACCGAACTGGATGATTCAGTGCGCTCGTTGAATTATGGGATTTGTCAGGCCATCGGGTTCATGATCGCCAACTTCATTGCATACATTTTGAACGTCATGTGGGTGTTCAAGCCTGGCCGGCACAGCCGGTTTGTGGAAATCTTAATGTTTTATGCGGTTTCAGGACTGAGCATGGCGATAGGATCGGGCTTCGCCATTCTTCTGATCAATCGCTACAGCTGGTCGAGCAGTACCGCATTTATTGCCAATATCATTGCCTCGACACTGATTAACTACGCAATGCGGAAGTTTGTGATCTTCAAGGGATAGCGATCAAGCCCCGGCTATGAATGGAACCGTGAAGAGTGCTTCAGGCATCGTGTAACAGACAGGCTTCCTGATACCCGCCGCAACAAGGTCCGACACAGTCTTGCGGATTGCCGATTCCAGATCAGGTGCCGTTTCTATTCCGAGGTCGGTTCGATCCTTTTGACCCATGCTGGTCACCAGAATGGTCTTTGCGCCGCGGAGGCGCGAAGAGAGCGCGGTCTGGCCGTTGACCTCGGGGCTCTTTCGCAGGCCGTCAAAGAGATCATCCAGTGTTGGTCTCGTTACCCAATGCCGGAAGCGCTCGTTGCCGAGTCCTTCCTGACAGGGTGCGAAAAGCACAATTCGGCCATTCTGCTTTACCGCCAGATCGGCGTTATAAAGTGCCTTGTGTGCCTGTATCCAGTTGGACGAACCTTCGGCTGATGCCACCACGAAATCAGCGCGCTCACTGATGTCGCACCTGTAAATACCCTCGGCGTACCTGCAGGCGGCTGCATGTGCGGCTTCCAGGTCGCCGGCGAAAACGCCGGCAAGCTGGTTGTCCGGCGTGAGCACGGTGTTGATAATGAAATCCGGCGCCCGCATCCGGGCACCTTCGAGCATTTCGCCTGCGACAGGATTGCCGGCGAGTGATCCGGCATGAACATGCGGATGGAACCTGTTGACGTTCAAGTCGAGGGAAAGGCTATGGTTGTGAGCAATGGTCTGGCGGCCTGCCAGGCCAGGCACGAGCGATTTGCGTCCCCCGCCGAAGCCGGCATGATAGTGGTAGGTGACTGTCCCTGTGAGGATAAGCCGCCTGGTCTCAAACGCACGCCTGTTGAGCCGGACCTCATGTCCGAGGCGTGTGATGCCGGCTCTGACGAGGTTGGCATCGTCATCTGGATCGTGCATGTAGATGCGGCCCTTGAAG
>JBAXMA010000539.1:0-1761 GCA_037134535.1 bacterium | reverse complement strand
ACCGGCAACGGCGGTTGGGAATCCAATGTGCGCTTTTACCGCCTTCAACTCGCCTACGGCATGTCCCCTATTCGTGCCGGCATCCGTTTCGCCGGCGTCACCGTGGCGTGGTTTGCCTGGTGCAAGTGGCGGTGATTCGAGCGTCCTCTCACTTTTTGAGAACGGCCGGGATGCCTTTGCTATCGAACGTCACCATCGGCAAAGCCGCTATGGCCTTCGCCTTTTGCTCGTCGCCAGCATGACTGTAAAGCGCAGTCATTGCAGGACTGCCGTGGCCGACAAGCTCCATAATGGCAACCTGCGGGACGCGATTGGCCGCGCAGAGGCTGACAAACGAATGTCGAAGACTGTGGAATCCGACACGGACTATGACCTTGCTGCGATGTTTGTCGGTAGACTCCTCGTGCGTCTCAATGCCACAATCGCGGAGAAACTTCTGGATGCGCTTGGATACGATCGCACCATCAGCCTGATAGGCTGCGCAATCTGCCGGAAACAGATACTCGGCCTTCGGGTCTGATGCCGCTCGCAGTTCAAGAAGAATTGCATAGAGCACCGGATGAATGGGGAAGCGCACCACTTTGTTCGTCCGGCGCGTCTTCATGGGAATTCGATCTATAAATCCTTCTTCCAGCTTCACTTCATTCCAGCGCATGGTCACCACATCTCCGAGGCGCAGACCAGTGTACAGACCAATGGCAAACCAGTAGCGAAGGTTTCCGGTCGCCTTCGAGCAAACTGTCTGAAGTTCCTCCAGGTTGAGGTTACGCTTACTCTCCCGCTTGCTCCGCATGCATGGAACCTCGTCCCAAGCGTTTGAATTGAGTCCACCTTGAGTCTTGAGTACACGAAAGAAGCTCTTGAGAAAGGCGGTGTGTGCGTTGTAAGTACGTGGAGTAACCTCTGAAGCCCATAGATTCGACACGTATTTTTCTGCCATGAGGGGTGTTATCTCATGAAGGTATTCCAGGGATGAATAAGACTTTGCAATCCATTTCGTGAATCTGTGCCACTGACCCAGATACTGTTTCAAGGTCGCAGGGCCCGGATCTCCCTTATTCGGATTCTCAAGCCAGGCCTGCCACGCATCGGACAGTGCCAACTTCGTGGACGCGCCCTGCATAAGCCGCCGGGCAAGCTCATGCCTCATTCGGTCCTGACTGGATTGGTCCTCCAGCGCATCAATCCGGCCAATAACCAGATCCATCAGATCCGCAAGTGAGATACCCTGCCGGATCTCGGCCATTCTCTGGCGCAGCACCCTTCGAGCCTTGCGCTCATCTGCTGTGTCCGTGCAGAAACAGTAACGTTTTCCACCATGAGAAAACCGGGCGTAGTACTTATCGCTACTGTCGCGCATAAATATGGTTGCCATTCTCTGCTCCTTGACTATGATTCCCGACGTTTCATCGCAGAGCATAGTGTCGCAAAATGCAGGAAGCAAGCAACAATGGCTACAAAGTGGCTACAAATGAGGGTCTGGCTGTTCCGGCCGCTGCGACAAAGTGCGAAAAAGCCCTGTAAACATTGACGAAAGCCAGCTTAGCTCAGTTGGTAGAGCAGCTGATTTGTAATCAGCAAAAGTGCCTCATTATCCTTAGCAAACCCTCATTTTCCTAATGTTTGCGACATCTTGAAACGCGCAGCCGCGTCACGAGTGGCTACAACGTGGCTACACACAAACAGGAAAAAACCCGCTGACTTCCTCACGGTGACTTCAATTTCCGTGGCATTGCCGGCAAACCATTTCTGGACGTACAG
>JBAXMA010000538.1:0-1770 GCA_037134535.1 bacterium | reverse complement strand
GTCATCGTAAAGGGTGAGAACGGCTTGAAGGGTGTTGAAATCAAGGTCGATCCGAACGGCGCTGGAGAATGCCGGTCCCAGTCAGGTTGGTTTGGGCCGGCAGTTTCCACCGATATGGTCGAGTATCGACTTCACGATATGAGGATTGAGCCGGTCAATCCGCCGCTTGGTGCGACCCCTGGAGTTACGACTTTCAGTCTTCTTCCCACTTACAAGAGCGGCTTCCTGCTGAAACTTGGGCAGGAGTTGAAAACTATTGCCGTAGGCAGACTTGTTGATGAGCGGCATGAACCCCTTGCGCATGTGTCTCTCGAAATACGACGGCTTGACACGGCAAACGCTAAGGTTGTTACGACGTTCAGCGGCAGGAGCGGCAATTTCCAGGTAGAGAATCTCATGCCGGGACGCTACGAGATCAAGCCGTTGCCGCCGACTCTTTTGAGTAGTGGAATCATAGAGGTTTCTGAATCAAGTGTTGAGCTTTACCGGCTGGGAGATGTTGTGTTGCTTCCACGATGAGTTCGCTTTAATGAAAACTGAATAAACCACAAATGTCTGGAGTCATGGATCTTTCCTTTTGACCGTGTTCTGTATCGGTCGGTGTGGGACCCGACCCTCCCGTAATAGGAATACGGTCAATTGTGATTAGGGAGGGCGGGCTGCCACGACGGCCGCTGTCAGAAATCTAGCCAAAAGGAAAGACCCCCATGTGTCTGGAGTTGGCTCGCGATATTTGTGCCTGTGCGGCAGGAAGAATTATGATATATGTGACGAGTCGAAACTGACAAAACAATGAGGGAGTTAACGAGAATGAACGCAAGAAATCTGGTTACATGGATTGCGTGTGCCATAGTAGGCGTTCCAGGGGTTCTGACGGCGGAAGGAGATACGGTCGGTTCGTATCTGGGACTGTCATGGCGAATTGGTGCAAGTGAGTTCAATCGTAGCATTGGAAGTACCCACGTGGATGCCGGTGCCCGCACAGCGGAAAGTGATGTGCCGGTCGTTTCAACTGTCAGACGGGGACCTCTTGCTGACGTTGGGCCTGTGAATGCGGTTGTCGACAGGTTGTATGATAACGGGCATGTGGGCAATGATCCGGCAAAAATGAGATCTGGCCTCACATACGACTGGGGGGTTGATAACAGAGCATCTCAGATCAAAGGGAATTCTGTAACTATGTCTGCAGACTATGGCGTACAAAGTCAGGATGTCACTCGACAGACCGGCAATCCGGGCGGCGGATCGTCCGAAACCGGTTCGTCATCCGAGTGGGGGCACTCCCTGCAGGTTGAGTTAGGTTATCACTCCAGCCCGACTACGATGTGGAGCGTCATGGGGGCATTTTCCACACTACACAGTGCCCGCGAGATAACACAACGCAGTTTCAGTGAGGAGCAGACCTGGGTGGATGTGAGCCAGCGTGTGGTTGATACGTTCGAGTTGAAAGGCGGCGGGTTGAAGACCACTCCAGTTACACGTAAGTACCTGAATACCGGCAGCGAGGAACATCGATCACTCATGGAAAACACGGTGCAACAGAAGGTGGATTTTGATCTCCACACCATCAGTCTTGGTGTCAAGCACAGTCAGCGCTGGAATCGTTTTGAATTCAATGCCGCCGCAGGGTCAACCTTGAATGTTATCAGGGTCGTTTCCGAGCGCAATGAGTCCGTCTCTGTTTCGCTTGACGGCGGGCCAGGCAGCGAGCTGCGCCAGTGGAATGAGTCGGAGTCCGGCGACAAAGTTCTGGTAGGAGCATTTGCACAA
>JBAXMA010000537.1:0-1774 GCA_037134535.1 bacterium | reverse complement strand
CTGCAGAAGCATGGAGCGATCGTCGACGACTGTATCCTTTATCATAACGAACCCATCGAATATGGTGACAGCCCCAATTTTGACGTGGTGTTCTTTGCCAGTGCTTCGGCGGTTGAAGTTTTTGACAAACTGTGGGGCAACGACTCGCTGAAAGGCAAAATTGTGGTAGCAATAGGAAAACCCACTCTTGCCGCCATGAAGACGCGCGGCATAGCAGCGGACGTGGTTCCACTGGAAGCTACTGTCGAGGCAAGCTTTGAGGCATTGGCAACGTTTTTCGTCCGCACGGCACTGGAGTCTGTTTGAGTTCGGGCGAGCAGAGAGATAGCGACGAATGACAAGGGGAACTATGATGAGCAACTATCCTGAAGTGCGATTACGCCGGCTTCGCCGGACACCATCATTGAGGAGCATGTTTGACAGTCCCATGCCTGGTCCGGAAAAGTTCATCTGGCCCGTGTTTGTTGTGGACGGCAAGCGGCAACGGCAGAAGATTGACGCAATGCCCGGTCAGTACCGGTACAGCGTTGATATGCTTATGAAGGATCTCAGGCCGGTTGTGAAGTCCGGCGTGGGCGGAATACTGATTTTCGGATTGGTTGAGGACGCAAGGAAGGATTGCCACGGACAATCTGCTCACGATGAGTCCGGCCCGGTTCAACAAGCCGTGCGGGCTGTACGTAAGGAGTTTCCTGATCTGGTGATCTTCACCGACGTATGTCTCTGCGCCTACACTACGCACGGCCACTGCGGGCCGTTGTCACATTCAGGAGAGGTTGACAACGACGCAGCCAATGAGATGCTGGCCAAAACAGCGGTATCGCACGCCGGGGCAGGCGCGGACGGTGTAGCTCCGAGTGCCATGATGGATGGTCAGGTCCAGGCCATACGATCCGCCTTGAGCCGTGGCGGATTTCAACAGACGATCCTCATGAGCTACTCCACAAAATTTGCGTCCGCAATGTACGGGCCGTTCCGTGAGGCTGAGCAGTCGGCCCCACAGCATGGCGACCGGCGCGGATACCAGTCAAGCTACGCCAACCCCAGACTGGCGTTGCGGGAATCAGCGATGGACGAGGCTGAAGGTGCAGACATCCTGATGGTCAAACCGTCCCTGTTCTATATGGATATCATCACAAAACTGCGCGATTCCACGAACCTCCCGATCGCCGCCTATAATGTAAGCGGTGAATACTCAATGCTGATCGCCACAGCAGACCGGGGCTGGGGCAATCTGCGCGACATGGTTCGCGAATCCAGCATGGCACTCATGAGATCAGGCACGGATATACTGATTTCGTACTGGGCCAATAGGTATGAGGAATTCTTCGGTAATGTTAAACACTGAAAGAACCGCACAACACTGGATCGCGCGCAAGCGCGCTTCCTGCATGAAATCGCGATGAGCACTGAAATCGGAACACTCTGTTCATGGAGGTAGTCGTAATGACATCGAAGCAACTTTTCAAAAGAGCCACGAGGGTCATTCCCGGTGGAGTAAACAGCCCGGTGCGCGCGTTTAACGCTGTCGGCGGAGATCCGGTCTTTGTTGAAAAAGGCAAAGGCTCCAGGATATGGACAGCTGATGGCAAGACCCTTACAGACTTCTGCGGTTCATGGGGTCCGCTTATTCTGGGGCATGCACGGGACGAGGTCATTGATGCCATCAGGAAAGCAGCAGCGCAAGGCACAACGTTTGGTATCAATACCAGGCGCGAGGTGGAGTTCGCCGAGTTGCTCTGCCGATTGATCCCTTACATAGACATGGTCCGGC
>JBAXMA010000536.1:0-1777 GCA_037134535.1 bacterium | reverse complement strand
CGTAACGGAATCCGCACCCGCAACAGCCAGTATCCCGTTCGTATTGACCACGCTGCCGCCCCTGGTCACTGCCTTTACAACTGCGGCAAACTTCAGCCCTCGCTGCTCTCCCTTGCCGTCCTTACAGTTGATCTGACCCCGCTGCAGGATCGCCTGAGTATCTGACGGATGCGACATGGATTGAGCATCGCGCTCACGCGTGACGGTTGCCTTGAAAGTGATGCTCCCGGGCTTGTCGGCCGTCAGGCGCACGATAATGCAATCCGCCGGTGTCGACGAAAGAATCTCGCGGGTGTAGGTCACTTCGTTGTGCTTGAACGTTACTGCGGCTATTGCCGTATCCAAATCAAGACTGCGGCGATAATCAGTTATCTGCGCCATCTCAGGCCACTCGAGCCACAAGTCGCCAAGCGACTGGTACGGCCTGACGCCACTCGGACGGCCCATCATGTTCCGGCCGGCAAGATCAACGGCTTCCTTGTTCTTGCCTTCAAAGAGCAGACGCCTGACATCCGGCAGGGCCTTGAGACTGTCAGGATTGGCGCCATCCTGCGGATACCCGTCCCAGAGGGTGTCATCGTTCATCTGCAGATGCTCGCGATTGACGACTCCGAACACCATGGCACCGAGCCTCCCGTTGCCGATGGGCAGCGCCTCGTTCCAGTTATTCGCCGCCTGCCGATACCACAACGTCAGCGAATCCGCGGGCGCAGACACCGCACCGGATGTAGCCGCAGTCTTATCGGGTTGCTGTCCATTGGTCACCCCAGACGCCATGGACATTGCAGCCACGAACAACAGGCTCTTTGCGGCCACATTAATAATTCCTGATCCTATCACGGTCACCTCCTTTTTGTTTCAGTTCAAATTCCACGACATCGCAGGACACAAAGACAGGTACGCAACCCTCAAGCTGGCCTTACAAATCATGTCAGTAGTCGGAAAAACGGGAGTTTTGACGCCTTCTTGTCGAAAGTGATCCCTGCACTGCAACCGCAGGACTGTGCCGCCATTGCTATCAGCAGGTCAGAGAGATCAACATTACTCTTTGCACCCTCTGACAGCAGATTCTCAAGAACCTGAACCTTCTCAAACTCCAGAATAGGCATGCTCTTCAAGTCATCAAAAGAGTCTAGAATTTCCTTCTTAGACTTGCCATAAACACTCTCGAGAACCCATATAGTCTCCATCACCACAAGCAAAGGAATAAATAAAGCCTCACGAGCAGACTCGGCTTCCTTGAAGCGAGCATACACGGCCCGGGCCTGTTTCTCGTCGTCGCGGACAAGAAACCGTACGATGACATTTGTATCCAGTGCGATCACAAGTTTCCATCTCGCATTCGCTGTGCAATGACCAGGTTCATTTCTGCCACAGTCTTGCTCACCTGCCCGATTTTATGAAGCCTTCCGAAAACCTGATCCACGGTCTTTGTAACTGGCTTCATCACGGCTTCGGTCTGGTCCCGCACAATGAAGGCAATTCTGTCGCCGGTGTGAAGACGGAGCGACTCCCTCACTGTCTTTGGTATAGTAACCTGTCCCTTGCTGGTAATCGTCGCCGTGACCATGTTTCGTGACTCCTTACATTATGAATTCTCCTTACTATAGAGTAAGGACTGCTGATGGTCAACCATTTGTCGCACCACAGTTTTCCATCGGGCGCATCTGCGATTAGGTGTCATGGAAGCCGGTACAGAGGGGCTTCCGCAACCGCTGAGGAGACGACCAGCGCTCCCGTCTTGTCACCGTCGTGAAGCCCCCAGTGCACGGCTGGA
>JBAXMA010000535.1:0-1778 GCA_037134535.1 bacterium | reverse complement strand
ATGCGAGCCCGTTCTTGACGTTCATTTGGATAGTTGACCGCCGGAGGACAAAGCGGGCGCCCAATGATATTTTTGGCATTCTTCTGTCGCAGTTGGAGGCACACCCGGTTTGATTGCTGCTGCAGCCATGTAGGAAGGCAGCTTGCTGCCGATGCGGATGGAAAGAAGCTAAGAGAGCGAACCTCTGGAGGACAAAGCCGTGAGAAGTGATCTGGCAGGATTCAGAAGCAGGCCTCTTATGGCCTTAATCATGGGGGTAGTACTATTCACTATGAACACACAAGCCGCGCAGCAGTACATTCTTGTCAATGTGATGGGGGGCTGGAAGCCGGACGAGGTCTTCTCTACGGTCAGCAAGGAGTTCCCGACTTGCGCAACTAACCATGTGAGGGTAGGGATAGGGGCTATCTTCTCATACCTCAGCCAACCGAGGGCAAAGACTGTTGCTGAATTGCGACAATTTCTCAAGCTGTCGCAGGAATACAATCTGCCGGTTGTTGTCCAGTTTGATGGTGAGAACTGGTGGAGCGAGCGGCCGGACTTGTGGAACTGGTGGGATCCGGCCAAGCCCGGCTACAATCCCGCCAACCGTGCGAATGTCGAATGGACTGGTTGGCAGCCAACCAACGCCATCAAAATCGCCTGGCGCAACTGGGGCCGTCAGCTCCGGGTCCAGCCACCGCCCAATCTCATGAGCCCAGCGTTTCGAAAGGTCTGTAGTGAGGAGATGAATGTACTCGTGCCGATTGTTTTGAAGTGGTGGCGGTCGTTACCCAAAGACAAGAAGGACCTCTTTGTTGGCATCAAGGTGGGGCATGAAAGCTCGATTGGTGTCAATGCCTGGTACTACCCGAATGGCAACGATCTCCTCAACAAGCCGGAAAAGGACGATCCAACGACGGGACTAAATCACAGCCACCTTCCTGACCGCGGCGTCACAGCCATCGGCTATGCCGCCGTTAAGACGGCCGGATTGTGCAAATCGGGAGACCTGACCGAAGCCGATGTCGCCGAGGTGTCCCATCGTCATCTCGACGGCATATGTCGGGAACTCAAGAAACTGGGCGTTCCCCGCGACAGGCTCTTCACACACGGTGCAGGCTGGAAGAGTGGCGAGCGGCTTTATCATGCCGCTGTTAACACAAGTTCATGTCCGGGCTGGAGTTTCTATCAGTACGCATCCGATCCCAGTAAGGATGTCGGCGTCCAGGAGTGCCTGAAGAATAGCGATGCTCCATATTTCGGTGCCGTTGAGTGGCTGTTTATGGAATCGACACAGACTGGACCGTGGTGCAAGGCGTTGGAAAACACTCTGGCAATGCCCAGATGCCGCTTCCTCTGCATCTATAACTGGCAAGGAATCATGGACAACAAGGAAATCCTTTCCGCAATCAAGACAGTGTCTGGAGTGAAGGAGCAACCGTAGCGACGATTGCCAATTAATCGTTGTCGCAATCGTAATCGATTTCCAAGTCCCTCCACTGCAACTGTACGCAATCAACAACGATTAGGATTAAGATCAGGATTACGATTACGATAATTGAAGAGCCGCTCCGCGTCCTCTGTAGCCACGGCGCTCCGTCGCCGTGCTCTTCTCCGACCCCCTTTGCTACCTTCGCTACCTTCTGTTCAAATCTCTTCTCCGACTGCCCATCGGCCAGATCATGCACATCCACGAGCTTACGCTCGCAGCTACGAAGAGACGCTCCGTCACTTCCTGATTAATCGTAATAGTTAACTAATTCGGAACGATCATAGTTTGACGACAAAGTTTACGA
>JBAXMA010000534.1:0-1782 GCA_037134535.1 bacterium | reverse complement strand
ACAGCAATCGCCTCCTCCCCCGTAGCCACCGGCTCCGGCACGTTGTAGCCCAGCTTAGTCAGCATATTCTGCAATTGAACGGCGAGAACCCCGTCGTCTTCAACAATCAGTATGGTTTTATTTTCCACGAAACCTCCCTTGAGATGGATTAATTCCTCACTCATCATTCATATATGCGTGCAATTTGGGGCGCAAACCGCAGCCGGAACGTGGTTCCGCTTGTGCAATCTACTTCGATCTTGCCCCGGAGCTGGTGCTGGCCGAGCATTTTGACCAGCAGCAGGCCCATGGTCCTGGTTTTCGTCCAGTCCAGATCGGCGGGCAACCCCACGCCGTTGTCGGCCACGGTCAGTGTGTAGGCGGCGCCGTCCCATGCCGCCGAAACTGCGATTTCGCAGCCAACGGCGCCGGTGCAAGTTTGCCCTTCCGGGAAGGCGTACTTGAGGGCGTTGGTCACCAGCTCGGTTATAAGTAACCCGCAAGGGACAGCGCTGTCAATACCCATCTTGATGCCTGACGCAGCCACGCTGACAGGGATATTTCTCGAACTCTGATATGACGAATGCAGATGAGCGGTCAATGAATCGAGGTAACACTGCAAATCGATCCGAGCGAAGTTCTCAGACTGGTAGAGTTGTTCGTGGACCAGCGACATAGACCTGATCCTGTTGCTCAGCTCCGTCATGGAGGCTCTTGTCTGCTCGTCATTCGACTGCCCGTGCAGGTCAATCAGCCCCATGATGACAGCCAGATTGTTTTTGACCCGGTGATGGACTTCCTTTAGCAGCACATCTTTTTCGGTCAGTGAGGTCCGCAGAGATTCTGTCTGCTGCTCCAGTTCGTTGTGTGTCCGTTGCAGCACTGCCTCCGCCAGCTTGCGCGTCGTGATGTCGCTCATCACGACGCGGCCTTCGGGTACGGGAATGCCGTTGGCATCATGCGCTTCGGTCGATTCCAGATGCGCCCAGAATTCTGTTCCGTCGTTTTTCACCATCCGTAGTTCGCACGTCTGCTGTTTACCAGTATCAAAGAGCTGTTTACGGTGCTGGTAGTAGATATGCTGGTCCTCGTTGAAGATGAATCGGCTGATCGGCTGTTTGAGCAGATCGCTCCGCGCCATGCCCAGCAATGTCGCGGCGGTGAGGTTGGCTTCCAGGATCAGCCCCTTTTCATTGATGGTACAATAGCCCACCGGCGCCAGATCATAGAGGGCGAAATAGCGCGCCCGCACAATGTCCATTTCCTCATGTGACCGGCGCAGTTCCTCGTTCTGAATCTTCAGCTCTATTTGATGAACATGTAACTCGTGGAGCGTCTGCCGGGTTTCTTCGGGAGACAGAGCATTAAGGTTTTCCGGCGACGATGCCGCATTTTTCATGGCGATTTCTTCGGCCTGCCGGCGCAAAGCCTGCCCTGCCCGCACTGCATTCAGTCGAAGTGAGCCTGCCTGTGGTGCGGCTGCCATATCCGCCGACTGGGCTTGTTCGTGTCTATAATCCTTGATGGTCACTGTTCACCTCTTTGGTTGGGGGGACAGAATTGATTAGTTAGTAGCCAGACCGTCCCGGTCTGAGTACGCTCCATGCCGAACAACAACCAGACAACAACCAGACCCAACAACCAGACCCAACAACCAGACCCAACAACCAGACCCAACAACCAGACCGGGACGGTCTGGCTACCACCCACAATTTTGGAGTATGCTTTGTTGGAAATCACCTTAATGGACTGCCGCAAATGTCTGTAAAACGATATTATCCTGTAAATACAATAAGTTATATT
>JBAXMA010000533.1:0-1800 GCA_037134535.1 bacterium | reverse complement strand
GTGGGGAGCTATGTAGCCGAGGGTCTGGCGCGATCGGGCGTTGGCCGGCTGACACTTGTAGACTTTGACGAGGTCTGTATCACCAACTTCAATCGACAGCTTCATGCCGTGGAAGGGAGCATAGGGAAGGCAAAAGCCTCGCTTATGGAAGCGAGGGTTAGATCCATCAACCCGCGGTGCGACGTAAAATCGATCCTTCAATTCTACGAGAAGACCACGTGTGAACAGATTCTGTCCCCGGCGCCGGATATGGTTGTGGACTGCATTGACAACTTGACGGCGAAACTGCATCTACTCTGGTCATGTGTGGGGAGGGGGATTCCTGTTGTCGCATCACTCGGCGCATCGGCCAAGCTCGATCCGACAAAGGTGAGCGTTGCGCCACTGACAGAGACATATGCCGATCCATTTGGTCAGGCGTTACGCAAGAATCTGCGCCGGAAGTACAAGATGCCGGATGACGCAATGGAGAAGATTACCGCAGTGTTTTCCAACGAACTGCCAAAATGGCCAGACCCGGACTACCGCAGTTCTCTGTGCGGCGTTGATTGCGTATGCCCCAATGCCTCCAACGAGCATCATACGTGTCAGAAACGGCACGTGATCCACGGCAGTTCAGCATTCGTAACGGCAACATTTGGAATGATTGCGGCGGCAGTAGTAGTGCACTATCTCGCCGGACTGCCGCCGATTCAGCCGCGTCCGGACAGCGAGCGTACCGGGTTCGTGAAGAAGAGAAGGAAGCAGGGCCAATGAATTCAGAAATGAATTCACTCATCCAGCGCGAGACCGCTGTCCACGGGGAAGCCTGGCATTCGATCCATGGCGGATATTTCTCGGATCCGGTTGTCGCCGCACCGCTCGTCAGCAAGGTTGCAGCTCTTGCAGCAGAATCACGCGCGGAAAGAATCATAGACCTCGGTGGTGGCAATGGTTATATGCTTGGCCAATTGAAGGCCGCCGGCATTGGTGCCGGCGTAAAGCTCATCAATCTGGAGTCATCGGAACCACAAATCCTTGCGGCCGCTCGTGCATGCTTTGACTGTATACGCGGTTCAGTTGATGCGTTCTCAAGAAGCGATTTTGGAGCGGAAGACACGCGGCACCTGTTCACAATGCGATCTGTTCTTCACTACTTCGGGAAAGAAGGTCTGCTGCCAGTGATACGCCACGTCCGGCGCCAGACCAGACCAGGTGAGTTCTGGGTACACCAGACAGCATCATTCCAGCGCGTTGCAGATGCGGGTTGCCTGAACACGATCTACAGCATGATGAAGACATCAAAGTGGTATCCAACTACGGGCGTCATGAAGAACTACCTTGTAAATGAGGGATGGAACGTGCTGGAGGTACTACCTTGCGAACCGCTGCCGCTGACTTCAGCCTCTCTTGCAATGCGATACGGCCTCAGCGTTAATGATGTCGCCGACATCCGTGAACAGTTGGCCGCAGATGTTCAGGTACCCGATAACGTCCTGACATTCACTGATAACACCTTCTGCGCCTATCTTCATTACTGGCTCTATGTCTGCACGCCGTCCATTCGTTGAGAATGTGTCGTGAACTAATTCGGAACGATCATAGTTTAACGACAAAGTTTACGACGTAGTTGGTCGGAAGAGTAGTTAACGACAAAGTTAACGGAATAGTTAGTAGGACTGACTTCTTGATCTATTGATCAGGCACCGGCTCGGGTTCCCTGCCGTTGCAAACTCATAGAAGCCAGCAGCACTGGATCGCGCGTCCCCCTTCGTCAGACTCCGGCGGGACAGGCAAGCGCGCTTCCTACATGGGAAACAC
>JBAXMA010000532.1:0-1809 GCA_037134535.1 bacterium | reverse complement strand
GCGTGGTGCAGTGATGAGAATCGGTACAGCACCGACCGCTTTGATCTCTGCAACGTACCGGCGCAAGGTCAGCCTGTATTCCTCTGGCGGTACGCGCGGCGAATCCTTCAACGCCTTGTCCCTCGCATCACCATGGTTGACCATAATGGCATTGCTGAAGGGGGACATTACATGGAAAAGAAACTGAAACACACTCTTCCTCAACAACAATCTCTGCACCCTCGCCTGCCACGAAGTAGCCTGCATAGCCATGATGTTACTGTCCGGACGAAAGTTGCAACGCCAGTGGTCATTCCATCCGTAATACACAGTCACGAAATCAGGGCTCAGCTGTCTGCCCTTCATCTGAAACAACTTCAATCCCTGCACCGATGAGTACCCGAACACTCCCATATTGAAAGCCTCCCAGTTGCAGTCAGTGGGCGGTTTGTTCGTAAGCAGCAGTTCGAGCAGTTGAGAGTATGGCAGCGGCCCCTGCGCGGTACATGAGCAGCCCATGCAGATAATGCGTTTTGTTCCGGGCGCCTTAATGATGCTGACTTCGCGGTCAGCGAATCCCAGCGCATTGATTTTCAATCCGAGATGAGTTGAGCCCGGCGTAAACTTCCACCGCAGTTCCTGATCGTCAACAAATCCGGCCTCCGGCACTGTGGTGTTTGCCGGACCGCTCTTGATGACGATCGGAGGCAGATAGACTCTGAATCCTGCCGCGGAAAGAGCGAGGTCAAACAGCACAAACATCCCAAGCGGCACCACAACCGCCAGAAGCATGCGCTTATAACCTGTCATTTCCCACAATCCGCGGACCGGCGCAGGCAACTGCGACCTGGACCATCGCTTGAGAAGTCCACGCAAACACAGGAGGGCAACTGGAATGGCAATAGTCTTTGCCCCCCAATGTGCGCAAAAGGAAACAAAGCTGAACTTGATACGTAGCGGGTCCATGATCCAAACAACAGGCATCAATAGAACCGACACGCCGAGCACTGTATCGAGCAAAACAAGAAGCGGACGAACAAGGCGCACAGACCATGATGCCACAACAAGTCCATCGCCATTGTCGACATGACTATCAGATGACATCAAATTGATCCTCCAGCACGAACAGCTCTTCACAGGCCGCAAAAGTGCCTTACCCATGGTCGAAACGCAAGCATGACATGGCGGACTTCGATAACGTTCGCCCTTGCCTTCCCTGCGCCGTCTCACTACCTTTTGTGCCTCGGTTACAGCAAGTAGTCATTGTCGACAAAGGCCGCGATAATGATTACGACGAAGACTAGCTCAGTACAGGAGACAGTGCAAATGTCACAGACATCGTCAAAGCCAGACACAGTCACAGAGGATCTTTCGATCATTGCGCGGCAGAAGGGCGTTTTCACCGAGCCACCCGTCATGATGCCGACACGCAAACTTCCGGACGGCCCTCTTCTCGGCAATGGTGACGTCGGCGTTGCAATCGGCGCTGTAGTAGAAAACCAGAAGCGCTACGGTATGGCGCCTGGCGGAACCAATACCTGCAAGCAGGTTCCTGTGACAAGCTCACCCGAGCGGCACCGCTTCTGGATCGCCAAGAACGGTTTTTGGAAAACCAAGGGTGGCTACCCCAACACCCATCCCTGTCCCATCGGTTTCATCGATGTCAACATCCCTGCCCTGATTAATGGAGAATACCACGTCGAACAGGTACTGGAAACAGCCGAGGTCCTGCACACGCTCAAGACTACACTGGAAGTTGAGGACCCGACTCCTTTTACCCGCGCCGGTGCCGTGATTCATTTCCGTTCATGGGTTCCGGCCACCGAGAAC
>JBAXMA010000531.1:0-1815 GCA_037134535.1 bacterium | reverse complement strand
AGACTCTATATCAACATGCACACCAGATTCTTATTCATCTTTTGCGTGAGGCTCATTTGAATACGTGTGTACAGCCGCCAGCATGCCTGATTGTGTTCATCTCTTATTGCGCGAGGCTCATTTCAAACATGTATGGAGGCGAGGGCAGGGGACGGTAAACATTGCGCTGCCATTTGTCGCCGCAGTGTAATTGTCGCCACTGGGGAAGAGTAATTGTCAGGAAGAGTAATTGTCGTTGACCTGCCTCTTCCCTTGGCAGCAATATGCTGCTGTGTGGGCAGGAACTGACACGCAGCGTGCGGCTCCGCATGATTTGTCCGGATTGAGCTGAACCAGAGATCGAATAGTTCAGCGCAGGAACGATATGAAGAAGACCTTCAACACAGCGCGAGCATACTGGCAGTTCCAGAGGACGGTTCGGCGGGTGAATCGCTACTTGAGGACCAAGGACGAAGACGTATTTCTGAAAACCGTATTAGTTACGTCGGCGTCTCGACACACAATCATACAACGTGACAAGATCCTTTGGCGTGCTCAGTTGGGCCACGAGTGGGAGGCTATTACGGCGGATGACGAGGTTATTGACGAGGTTCCACGCCAATACCCTCCGAAGCGGATGCTTCCCTTACCCGATAGCGCGTCCGAGGGGAGAGCGAATCCCAAAGGCATTCCATACGTCTACTTGGCAACCGATCGCGATACCGCTTTGAGCGAAGTCCGCCCATGGGTCGGCTCTCTAATTTCGGTCGGTGCATTCAAGGCCCTTCGGGAGCTGAAGGTGGTCAACTGCGCAGTCCATAAAGGACCGAATACTCGAATTCTTCTCAAAGAGCCACCTCCTGCTGAGAGAGAGTTGCTGGTTTGGGCGGACATAGACCGAGCGTTCTCTCAGCCCGTGACTCCTAACGACAAGACAGCCGATTACGTGCCAACCCAGATCATAGCTGAGCAGTTCAAAGTCGCTGGTTTTGACGGTGTCGCATACAATAGCGCTTTTGGCAAAGGAGTGAATGTCGCACTGTTCGATGTGGCGGCGGTAGAACTCCTCAGTTGTCATCTGTACGAGGCCAAGTCTCTTACATTCGAGTTCAAGGAGACAGCGAACGCCTACTACGTCCGGAACCATCATAATACCTCGCGCACCAACAATAGCGCTTAACAAAGCCCTGCAGTCGGATTGCCTCCAGCGCTGGCGCGCTTCCGGCAACCGCTGAGGGCTGCGTTCTCTTACCGGGTCATCTCTCCCACCTCCATCCTGCTGATTCATTTCTTATTGCGTGAGGCTCATTGCAAACATCTACAGCATTTCCGGGACCTGGTGATGGACACGGGGACGCCGCCGCCCAGCACCATTGCCTGCGGTGAGCGTAGTCGAACCGCAGCAATGGAGGCCAAAATTCCAGGACCACAACCATCACGTCCTTGACACCACTCCGCCCAAACCTGCAATATCCCGCCATGTAGGCAGGAGTCGACACGCAGCGTGCGGCTCAACCTGATTTTTTCGGATTGAGCTGAACCGCAGATAGAATTGTTAGCAGGAGGAGAAAGAATGAACGAACTGCAATGGAGCATTCTCGATGACGAGTGGTTTGTATCACTTGCCAGCGACCTTCTGCGCGACAACGGTTACGTGATTCGATACCAAGGCGACGGACCGGACGGCGGGGTTGACATCTTTGCCACGCAACCAATTTCATTTGGATTCGACATACAACCCTTCACGTGGGCCGTGCAGTGCAAGTTCTCCAAGAGCCCGAAGGCAGCGGTAAACGACAAGGAGATTCGTGACGTTGAGGGCATCCTTCGGTCCTC
>JBAXMA010000530.1:0-1816 GCA_037134535.1 bacterium | reverse complement strand
CCAAGGCCGAAGCGTTTGGGCTTGGCGCAAACGACTACCTTGTGAAATTACCGGACCGGATCGAGCTGGTGGCCCGCATTCGTCACCACTCACAAGGTTACATCAACTTGCTTGAGCGAAATGAAGCCTACAAAGCCCTGCTTGCAAGCCAGAAGGCTCTGGCAGCCGAACTGGCAGAAGCGGCAGCTTATGTGCAGTCACTCCTGCCCGAGCCGCTGCTCCGTGGACACGTGCGCGCAAACTGGCAGTTCATCCCCTCCACCTCACTGGGTGGTGACGCCTTCGGATACCACTGGTTGGATGATGATCGCTTCTGCGTATTCCTGCTCGACGTTTGCGGACACGGCGTGGGCGCGGCATTGCTCTCGATTTCCGCCATGAACGTCCTCCGGTCACAGACTCTGCCAAACACGGACTTCGGAGAGCCCGGAGCCATGCTGACCGCGCTCAATGAGACGTTTCAGATGGAAAAACACAACAACATGTACTTCACGATCTGGTACGGCGTGTATTCGCGCTCGACGCGAACTCTTCGCTATGCCAGCGCCGGACATCCGCCGTCGCTATTGATCAATAAAGATCCGGCCGGTAACACGACCGTGACAGAGCTGGGTATGCCGGGCATGGTGCTTGGCGGTATGCCAGGTACGACGTACCGCACCGGGATGCAGCACGTGCCGCCCGGCAGCAGCCTGTTTCTCTTGAGCGACGGAGTGTTTGAAATCACCCGTCCGGACGGCACCCTGTGGACTTTCAGTGAATTTACCGGGATGATGTCCGAAGCCTCCGGCGCCGGCAGGCCGGAAATTGAACAGTTGGTGGAGGCAGTGCATGCCATGCACGGACCGGGGCCGCTCGACGACGATTTTTCCATCGTTAAACTGCAGTTCACCACAGAGGCGTAACCCGGAGGACGAACAATAGACCATGAATATCCTATCACTGGAAAAAGAAGCTCTCCGCGACAATCTCAAAGACCTGTTTGTTTTCGTGGAACAGGCCCTCATAACTCTGGGCACACCGGAGGACAACAGGGATAAGATGATGGTTGCCATGGACGAGATCCTGACCAATGTGGCAACCTACGCCTATCCCGAGGACAAACGCGGCACTATTCGTGTCAGTATTTACCGGAATGACAACACTATCACCGCGGAGGTCGTGGATCACGGCAAACCCTTCGATCCCACAAAGCATCCGGAACCGGATACAACCCTGCCGATTGAACAACGTCCGATCGGCGGGCTCGGCATTCACCTGACTCGAAAATTGATGAACAGCATGCGTTACGATTGCGAGAAGTCACAGAATCGTCTGATCATAACCACATCATGGGGAGAGATTGCATGAGCGACGAAATCGTATTGATTGACGAAAAGAGGGAGAATGTCACTCTCGTGCACATCATGAATTTACGACTGCTGGAACCTCTGCAGGCGGACGCCCTTGGCCGGCATTTGTGCGGCTTATTCGATTCCGGCGCGCAGTGTGTACTCGTAGATCTGGGCAGCGTCCAACGTCTTTCCAGCGTTTTCTTCCGTACATTTATCATGGCCGGCAAAAAGGCCGCTGCAAACAAGTCAAAACTGGCTTTCTGCAGCCTGTCATCGATGATTCATGAGGGTTTCGCAATAACCGGACTTCCCGATCTCTTTCCGATTTTCAAGAACGAGAGTGCAGCACTCAATGAACTAGCGAAATAGATTTGCAGTTGCGTTAGCCGGAGCGAATGAGCTAGCATCCGTCTTCACGTGATTTCAGATAATGTGCCCCGGAATTGTTTTTCCGGAGTTGACCCCGGCGAGATATCCACGAG
>JBAXMA010000529.1:0-1817 GCA_037134535.1 bacterium | reverse complement strand
GTGCCTCCCTGCCCGCCCCGCCCGATTCGGTCGGGGGGCAGGCGGGCGTGAGCTCTGTGGTAAATTCTTCTCCGGGCATGGGCAATCCGGAAATCGATTACGATTACGACAAGGATTAAGAAGGGGAAGAGGAAGAGGTCGCTCTTCGGCATGGCTTCTGATATGGTGAACGAATCATGTTCGGAAGACTGATATCATATTTCCGAGAAAGGCATCTGCCCAGTATACATGCGCGGGAGTTTCTGAAGTATATCGGGCCCGGGCTGCTGGTCACAGTCGGATTCATTGATCCGGGCAACTGGGCAGCGAACCTGGCCGCCGGATCGGAATTCGGCTACAAACTTCTGTGGGTGATCACACTGTCGACCGGCATGCTGATTATCCTCCAGCATAACGCCGCACACCTTGGCATAGTAACCGGCGACTGTCTTTCTGAAGCAGCGACCAGGCATCTGAATCCGTGGCTTGCCAGAGTCATTCTTCTTTCCGCCGTCGGCGCCGCGATAGCGACAGCGCTTGCCGAGATAATGGGTGCCGCAATCGCCTTGAAGATGCTGTTCAGAATACCTCTTGTTCCAGGAGCCATTCTTACCGTAGCCACAGTGTGTACGGTGCTGTTCACAAACACCTACAGAAAAGTCGAAAAGTGGATCATCGGATTCGTATCGCTCATAGCGCTTTCATTCATATACGAGCTGGCAATAGTCAATGTTGACTGGAGAGACGCACTGATCGGACTGGTAAAGCCGGAAATACCATCCGGATCGATAACCATCCTCATGAGCGTGCTCGGCGCTGTCGTCATGCCGCACAACCTGTTCCTTCACTCGGAAATCATTCAAAGCAGGCAATGGAACCTTCAAGACAAAAGCATCATGAAAAGGCAGCTCGACTATGAATTCCTCGACACATTGCTCTCAATGATAGTCGGATGGATCATTAACAGCGCGATCATCATCATGGCCGTGGCAACATTTCATATTAGCGGCACTATAGTAACTGACCTGCCCCAGGCCGGAGAGCTCCTTAAGCCCCTCCTCGGCAATCTTGCTGTCACCGTTTTCGCCTGTGCGCTGCTTCTATCCGGCCTGGCATCAAGCATAACCGCGGGCATGGCAGGCGGCTCAATCTTCGCGGGTATATTCGGCGAGGCCTACGATATAAAGGATCGGCATAGCCGCATGGGCCTTGTCCTGACGTATGGTATCGCAATGATCACGCTCCTGTTCATCAGCAATCCATTCAAAGGGCTCGTCTGGTCCCAGGTGATGCTCAGCATCCAGCTGCCGGTCACCGTCTTCCTGCTCATCGGCCTCACGTCGTCAAAGAAAGTAATGGGCGAATATGCAAACAGACCATGGCCGCGGCTGCTTCTCTTTGTCATCGCTGGAATCGTGACTTGTCTGAATGTTATGCTCTTTATAGACATGATCAGGAAAATGTAGCGATTAGGGTGCGGATGAAGGAGAGTTTCCGCCGTAGGCGGATCCGCCTACGGCGGAACAGGGTTGCAGCGTTACAGGATTACAGATGCCGTACCGGTGTCTTTGTATGGGCAATCCGCAAATCGATTACGATTACGACAACGATTAATGCGGACAGTTACTCTCCGGTGCCAGATCATGGTCACGACAGGCGGCGGGACAGGCTGTCCCGCCCTACCCTCGGAAAGGCGGCAGTCTCGGATACCGGACGTGGCAAAAACAAAACGAACATTCCACATTCCACATTCCTCTCTTCTCCGATCTGCGTTCATCTGCGTTTATCTGCGGCTACTCCGCTCCGAATTAATTAGGATCTAACCACGGAGCGCATCT
>JBAXMA010000528.1:0-1831 GCA_037134535.1 bacterium | reverse complement strand
GTATAGGTATCGCGATAGACAAAGCCACGGCGTCCGGTGACATTATAAGGGTACTCATTGCCCCGCAGGACATCAATGAGACAACGTACGGCACGTATTAATATTAAGCGTGCAAAAGCGGGAGCAGTGCAAGTAAACCATAACAGTTTAAACAAAAAATAGGAGGCAATAAAATGCAGAAGAGATGGAATTCAAGAGAAGAGTTCGAGAAGGACATGCACCAGAAATACAACGGCCAGAGGCTCAAGGGCCTCGAGCTGTTTAACGCCAACGGCGATGTAGCTGTTGATTCGGTCGCTTACCAGTACACAATGGATCGCTTGTCGTTTATTCGGCAGAAGACCATAGAGCAGACCTTTTACACGGTCGCTCCGGCAGACTATCTGCCCGTCATCGTGGGCGAGGGTTCGTTCGCGCAGAACATCATCAGCAATATGTCGATAAAGACATCCGGCGGATTCAAGGCCGGTAAACTCAATACCGGGAACCACAATTCCAAGGTGAACGTCGCGGACGCAATGCTGGTCCCCAAGACGACGTACATCGAGAACTGGGCGCTCGGTTGCGAGTACACAATATTCGACGTCAACCAGAGTTTGTTCTCTGGGAACTGGGACATCGTCGAAGCGAAACACAGAGCCAGGAAGATGGACTGGGATCTCGGCATACAGGATGTCGCGTTCATCGGCGACATCGACCAGCTCACGAAGTTCCCCGGGCTGTTGACGCAGGATACTTCAAGTGTTGTAAACATCAACACGGCGCTCATCACGAAAAAGATCAGCGCCATGAGCACTACGGAGTTCGCCGCACTGGTAGCCGGGCTTATAGCGGCATACCAGACGAACTGTAATCAGACCAGGTTCCCGAACGTGTTTGTGATGCCGCAGGACGACTATGTCGGCCTTGCAGTTCCGGTATCGGAGACGTATCCGATGAACTCGAAGCTCGAGTATCTGAAGAACGCGTTTAACGCGATCGTTCCGGGCGGGGTCAAGATACTTCCTTCGGCTTACGGCATGGCGGCCTATAACACGGCGGCAGGTGTCAACAAGGCCAGGTACGCGCTGTACAGGGACGACATCGATACGCTCTTCATGGAGATACCGGTGAACTTCACGCCGACGGCGGCGGGGACGCTCAACAACTTCAACTTCCAGGATATCGCCTACGGGCAGTATTCCGGTGTTACGGTTATGAAGCCTCTCGAAGTTTTGTACCTGCAGTATTAAGGGTGAAGCAGTATCGCAACGGGGCCGGGAAACTGGCCCCCGCGCACAACCGAGGAGATACGTATGGTGGCGTGGACACAACCGACAGCATCAGAGTTCAAGACGTTCTTTGCGCGTGACTTCAACTTCGCGCCGTCAAACGATCCCAACAACCTGGATTATGTGACGGATGTTGATGTGCAAAGGGCGCTTGACACGGCCAGGATCAATTTCAATCCGGCGTTGTTTGGTGAGAACGCTCAGATCACCACGGTGTTCATGTACCTCTCGGGCTTTTTCCTAGTGAAGGCAATACAGGTATCCGCCAAGGGGCTGTCGAGCCAGTCAAAGTTTCCAATATCGAGCCAGTCGTGTGGCGGTGTCAACGTGTCGTACCAGATCCCTGACAGGTACTCAAAGGACGAATATTTGAGCCAGTTCACGGATAACGGGTACGGGATGTTGTATTTGTCAATGGCGCTTCCGATGCTTGTTGGCAATGTGGCGAATATTGGAGGCATGACGACGACAAACGATGGAGGGTATTACCGTGGCCGGTAAGTCCGTTAACATCGGGCACATCGGCAGCGTCAAACTTGACACGTCGAAGCTTGAAAAGA
>JBAXMA010000527.1:0-1834 GCA_037134535.1 bacterium | reverse complement strand
CCATATCTCCAGTACCAGTGCAGACGTCCAGTGTCCGTAGGCATTCACCACCCAACGCGTGCCGTACTGCCTTGCGGCGCCAGATAACGTCGAGGCCGAGCGTCAACACATGGTTAGTACGCTCATATGTTTCAGGTACTTCCTCGAACAGCTTGCCAATCCTCCCGGCGGGCGGCGGCGAATATGCCTGTTGGTCCATGGTGCTCATGTCAGTCACCACTGCAGGACCATGCTGTCACCGAATATCTCCGGCATGGAAATGCCGGCAGAAGCAGACAGAACAGAAGCCATACATCTAACCTCCAATACGCCAAAACACGTCCAAAGAAGCGGTCCACGAGCAGTTTTCACACATTTCTCCTGTTTTGTTCAGACAGATGCCTCATATACAGGAATGATCGTGATGTGTCGATACAACAGAGGCCGGAATACTGCCGCAACAGAAATTTTCGCCGAGTGAAAATAAAAGGTGACACGATGAGAAAAAGAGGGTAGATCATTTGACTTAGTTTACTATAACGCCGACGACACATGGACAGGAGACGCCAGCATGCGGGAACGGACATGTCAAATCGGAGTTCCGGAGGCACCATTACCGGTTTTGCCGCGGAATCAATCGCCTTTCACCGGTCAGGCCAGGCGACAGAAGCAATAAAAGACTTTTTTTTCTGCATAGGACTATATTTGTCCTACTCATGGAGTAAGATGACCGACTATGGAATTTGTTCACCTGCATGTTCACTCTCATTATTCGCTGCTTGACGGCGCCATTCATATCGATGAACTGGTCGAGACCGCCGTGCAGTACGGCATGAAGTCTGTCGCGCTGACCGATCACGGCAACCTTTTCGGCGCCTACGAGTTCTACAAACTCACCAAGAAAGCCGGGATCAAGCCCATCTTCGGTATGGAAGCATATATCTCCCCCACCCACCGGACCGACCGGTCGATGGGCCGGATAGAGACCGCGGCCTACCACATGCTGCTTCTGGCGATAAGTAATGAGGGCTGGCACAATCTCATCAAGCTCTCCTCACTGGGATTCACCGAAGGGTTCTACTACAAGCCGCGGATAGACAGGGAACTTCTCGCAAAACACAACAAGGGGCTTGTCTGCTGCTCAGCCTGTCTTGGCGGCGAGATTCCCTCGGCTCTCATGGACGGCGATGAGGCAAAGGCCATAAGAATCGCCGGTGAATACATGGAAATCTTCGGGCGTGACCGGTTCTTCATAGAGATGCAGAACCAGGGCTACGCCGACCAGGTACGCGTCAACCCGGCATTGGTCAAAGTGGCTAAACATATTGATGTCGGACTGGTGGGAACAAACGACGCTCATTTTCTGAACAGGGACGACAAAAGCAGCCACGAGGTCCTGACCTGCATCGGAACCGGCAAAGTCCTGACCGAAGAAACAAAACAACGTTATTCCCCGGACCTGTACTTCAAGAATCAGGCCGAGATGCACAAGGCGCTGGCCGAATGGCCTGAAGCCATCACAAATGCATGCCGGATTGCTGAAATGAACGAGTCGAAACCAGCTTTCTTTGAAAAGCTGCTCCCCGTATTTCGCACGCCCAACGGCGAACCGGACACAACATACCTTGCCGGGCTTGCCAGAGAAGGATTGAAGAAGCGGTTCGACGGCAATGAACCGCCCAGGGAATACTGTGACAGGCTTGAGCGCGAACTTCAGGTGATCGAACAGAAAGGTTACTGTTCCTACTTCCTCATCGTCAATGACTGCGTCCAGTACGCGAGGCAGAACAATATACCGGCCGGGCCCAGGGGCAGCGGAGTTGCAACCCTTCTTGGCTACTCCCTGTATATGAGC
>JBAXMA010000526.1:0-1837 GCA_037134535.1 bacterium | reverse complement strand
CTTCTCAGCTTGTGCACGCCTGGCCTCCTCCCACCGTTGTTGCTCCTCTCTTTGCCTGGCCACTTCAAACTTCTGCTTCTCAGCTTGTGCACGCCTGGCCTCCTCCCACCGTTGCTGCTCCTCTCTTTGCCTGGCCATTTCAAACTGCTGCTTCTCAACTCGTGCACGTTGGGCGTCCTTGCATTGTTGCCCGCAAATTCGTGTGACGATCTGCAGATTGTGTAGCTCTGCGCCAGGCTTCATAGCGTTAACCTCGTCTGCGGAAAACTCTGCAAGCTGCATTCCGCTTTGGCGAGTGGCCTTGATCTTCTCTTGAGTCGTAGCATGGGTGTGATACACTTCCAGCGCGACCTCATATCCCTCCGCCTTGTACACGCAATCATACCACCATCGCCCGTCGGCGCTGCGCACTTCAATACCCACGGTCCCATTGCTGCACGTCTCTCGTATTTCGCCTTCGCATTCAGGACACCTCTCCGTCACAAACGAGTACTGGCCCCGCATCTCCCGCAGCCGATGTTTCGCGGCCTTGTGCTCTGCACTCTCTCCCCCGCCTCTGCACTCTGTATTGCACTTTGGTAAATGCGCAAAGTGGGGATTCCTGTATTCCACGTTTTCGCGACCACTTGGTAGCTTCAGACAAACTTGGTGACGGTCCGGGCAGTCGCACGTGTACCGGCCATCGCGAGTCGCGTGAGAAGCGTGCAGCCATGAGCAGGTGGACGCGTCAAGGGCGTAGAACATGGAGATTGTTTTGAGTGTGATACAAACGTGTATGAGACAATTTTCTAAACCATTTTCCTCAAGTCCTCCACACAGAGAGTTGCAACAATTCTTGCAAGTAAATCACCGTCCGCCATGCACACGGCCAGGCGTCTCCGTTCGCGGCGCCGTCGCCATGCGCGCTGCAGGGTGCGCACGGGCTCGCAGCCGATGCAGAAGCGGTTGATCCAGAGGTACAGGTGGCGCTGTATCTCTCCCTGTTGCTTGAAGACTGTTAGCAGAACGCGCGGGGCGTATCGGGAGACTGCAAAGGCAGAGGTTATAGTGAGTTGTGAAGCAGGGGTGAATTGGTGGTGAACAGGTGTTGTCTGGTTGGAAACACTTGCAGCAGATGTTGTCTGGTTGGAAACACCATCCAGCAACAACATATCAGAATCAGCCCACTCGTCCGCTATCCACACGATGCACGGGACGCCCGATTTGCTTTGATGTATGATTCGCAGCATATGCGAAGGCGAGGAGCAGCGCCATTGAGCAAGCAGTGAGTGGGCGGAGTTTTGGTGGAAGTGGTGTTTTAAAAGCTTCTCTCCATACCTTTGCTGAATGAAGGGGTTCTCCTTGAATTTTGATATCGAAATATAAAACGTTATCATAAAACACTGGCTCCATGGATCACCAAGACACCAGCGGACACACCAACGTGGTTGTTCTGCGCTTTGGTGACGTTGAACTATCCGTCTATGACGACCCTGTCCAAGGGATTTGGGGTATGAGCTACAAACAGTTTCCCAGCCATAACAACGCAACGGACGCACAGAAGGGATAGGGCAGACTGTCAAGCATATCGGCAGTTATTTTGTTCTACAATGATTGGCAATGACTGGCAAACCAACAACTGGGCAGCAGCACTGTGGGCTCAGAATGTTCTAGAACCTTCTGAACAGTCTGAACAGTTCGGCAGTCCATCTGTTCAGAACATTCTGGACTGTTCGGGTCCGAAAGTAAAATGGCAGACGGAGGGCGGGTAGCAGCACTGTGTGCTCAGAACATTCTGGAACTTTCTGAACAGTCTGAACAGTTCGGCAGTCCATCTGTTCAGAACATTCTGGACTGT
>JBAXMA010000525.1:0-1848 GCA_037134535.1 bacterium | reverse complement strand
TAGGTGGTGAGAACGCGAGTATATGCGATCGCTGCGTTGCGCTTTGTAACTCCATGCTGCTGCAGAAGCCCGGTGCAGAAGAGGGAAAGGCGGCAAAGTCAGCTCGCGATGTAAAGGCGTCAAAGCCGCACGAGATCAAGCAATTCCTTGATCAGTACGTCGTGGGCCAGGAGCGTGCTAAGAAGGTTCTCTCCGTGGCGGTCCATAATCACTACAAGCGGATCAGGCAAACGGATCACTCCGAGAAGCGCAATGATCCGTTTGCAGGCGTAGAACTGGAAAAGAGCAATATTCTGATGGTGGGCCCGACCGGCACCGGGAAAACGCTTCTGGCTCGCAGCCTGGCGCGGTATCTCGATGTGCCGTTCAGCATATCAGACGCGACGACACTGACTGAGGCAGGATATGTCGGAGAAGACGTAGAGAATATTCTTCTGCGGCTTATTCAGGCGGCTGACTTCAATCTGCCTCGCGCTGAGATAGGAATAATCTATATCGATGAGATCGACAAGATAGCTCGCCGCACATCGAATGTGTCAATTACACGGGACGTGTCCGGTGAGGGCGTCCAGCAGGCACTGTTGAAGATTCTGGAGGGAACGGTTGCAAATGTGCCGCCACATGGTGGCCGGAAGCATCCTCAGCAGGAGTATATTCAGCTCAAGACCGAGAATATCCTGTTCATATGCGGTGGAGCCTTTGTTGGTTTGGAAGATATCGTGGATCGCCGGCTTGGGAAACAGATTATCGGTTTCAAGCATGGGGCAGGGCCGGTTCAGGCAGGGACTGCTAAGACTGTTATGGACCAGGTTGAGCCGGAGGATCTCCTCCAGTTCGGTATGATTCCTGAGTTTGTCGGGCGTCTTCCTGTGGTAAGCGTTCTTTCTGAGCTCGGAGTTGATGACCTTGTGCGTATACTCGTTGAGCCCAAGAACTGCATGGTTCGTCAGTATCAGAAGCTGATGGCCATGGAAGGCGTGGATCTGACCTTTACTGATAGCGCATTACGTGCTCTCGCTGAAATGGCGCACCGGAAGAAGACCGGTGCCAGGGGCTTGAGAGCCATACTTGAACATCTCATGCTGGATGTGATGTACGAAGCACCACGGCGCACCGATATCAAGCAGATAAAGGTCACACGGACCATGGTCGAGGAGTGCTCGCTGCTGGCTGGAACTACAGCGGTAGAGAAGATAGCATAGCCATTCGCCGTAGCGTGCCGGCTCTAAGCTTTGAGTGCCGGCTTCTTTTTTGTCGCAGGCCGGTTGTTCTTGTCGAGAACAAGAATCCGCGGATGGTGCTTTGCACTCTTGCTGACCGGCATCAGCATGAATGAAAGGATTATTACTAGATCGCCTTTCTTGCCGAGCAGTGCAGCAGCTCCGTTCAAAGCAATGGTCCCGGAATCCTTTTTGCCTGGTATGGCATAAGTTTCAAAACGATTACCATTTGCAAGATTTGCCACGAGCACCTTCTCGTATGGGACAATCCCTACTGCCTTCATCAGAGATGTGTCGATTTCGATGCTTCCTTCATAGTCAACCATACAGCCCGTGACAACGGCTCTGTGAAGCTTTGACTTGAGCATGCTGACGAACATTATACTTACTCCCTCGCAGAGATTCATTGGAAAAAACCAATATACACACGTGAGTGCCGGACTACAACTATAATACCATGGAGTGTCGCGGGCTCTGGGTGCATCTGCGATTGGGTGCAACCGACGTAATCGCGGCTCACCGGGACGGTTCGCCCTACCAAAACGTCTGTTTCTTACATGGTAGGGCGAAGCCCATAGCTATCAAGCTAAGGTATTTCCATGATCGTACTCGTCGTCGTCCCTCGTCC
>JBAXMA010000524.1:0-1864 GCA_037134535.1 bacterium | reverse complement strand
GAGCGCCTCGTGGCGATGAGCAGTGCCGCCGGTGCCTATCACTTCTACCATTTTGACAAGACCGGCAACACGCTGGCGCTGACCGACGCTGCCGGCAACATTGCTGCCTCGTACGGCTATCTTCCATACGGTGAAATTTCCCGCGCGTATGCAGGCGCCGCCATTGCCAATCCATTTACCTACGTCGGCGCAATGGGGGTGATCGACGACGGTGACGGGCTGTACCACATGCGAACGCGCAGCTACGACGCAGTGACGGGGAGGTTTTTGCAGAAGGACAGTATCGGTGTCAGAGGTGGGTTAAACCTCTATGAATATACCGGTGGCAATCCAGCGAACTTTGTCGATCCGAAAGGAACAATAGGTCCGATTTGGATGGCAGTAGCTGCTGCAGTAACGGTGTACGGATACTACAAAACGGCAAGCACCGTCGACGACATGCTTCGAACAGGTGCGGTTGAAAGAGAAAATACTCAAAGAATTGTGGACCGAATGTCAAAACAAGGGTTCGAGGAGCAGTGGACTGGAACTTATACCCGTGAACGATCGCGGTTTGCGCATCTGCGTACGCGTGGGCGGCTCTGCCACGACGCTCTGTCCCTCAATATGGACTTTACAGTAGGTGTAATGACAGGGTTCGCTGGCGGTGCGGCTGGTGCTGAAGCCGCTGAGAATATTGAAAAACTTGTTGTGACTTCAGAAGTTGCGCTCGAAGTCGGGGAGGAACTGATTGGTCCAGCGGATCTTCCAGACCCTGAGAATGATCCGGAAATGAATCCTTGATTGGTGAATGATGCAAAACGCAATATTCTGCAGATCAGTGCTCATTAAGTTGTCTTCATCGGCGCGTTGGATCGCTTTGGCACTGGCGATGGCTGGCATGGGTCATGCGCTCGCCGCCACCTACACCTACGACGCCAACGACCGCCTCACCGGCGTTGACTACGGCAACGGCACCGTGACCTCCATTAGCCATGAAAGCCGTTCAGAACGCGACAGCAACACAAAGCCGACTTTGACAGGCGGATGTTCCACCTCGACGGCGAGTTGTACCCCGGAGGCCAAGTTGACTGCGAGGACAGGTGGCGCTTGTGCCGGTACGACCGTGGTCACTGCTTCTGCCTGCTGCATATCGCAGTTAGTTACCTCATCCTTGGCATAGGGGCGGCTCCATGAATCTGTTTAGAAAGCCTTTGACGTATCTTCGTGGTTCAGTTGCAGAGTTGAGTTTTTCAACTAGGCTGATACCTGGCACTGCGCTTCTTGCAATGCTGTCCGGCTTCTGCTGCACGTCCGGTGCGGAGATCGTCATCAATCCAAATACCTATACTGCCGCGACTGAGGCACGCGGATGCGCCGCAAAGGTCAGCTTTAAGGGGGTACCTAATCCGGCGTTCGACAATCCGATGTTTGCCCCACCGGCCTTGACATGCTCAAACGTCGTGACTTCCTCCGGCAAACCAGAGGATCCCGGTAGAGTGGAATTGGACTGCTCTCTAAGCGGGGACTCGTTTCTGACCGTCGTCAGTGACATTCAGATCTCCATAGATACGCCCGCTCCTTGGGGCTACTGGGGAACCCTGCCAGAGCATGTTTATGACGCCAGCGGAAATTGGGTCTTTGATTCCCAAGGCATGCCCACATATCAAGACATCCCCTTCTTCTTTGATCGCAATGCAGAAGAAGCCGTCGGTGTCCGCTATTGCGGAAGGAACTCGATACCGTCCGTCCAGGGCTTTCAAGAAGTCATCCCGTCCCACAGTGGCGGCATTCACAGAGACTACCTGCTGAATTTGGATTCGGTACCCAACTGCGCTGTAGTGAATTTTAGCGCGCTCAGCGGATGGAATGCACCCCCCTTCGA
>JBAXMA010000523.1:0-1899 GCA_037134535.1 bacterium | reverse complement strand
CAGGTCTCCTATGGTGATGACGTAATCTCTCGCATCAAGAAGATACGAGAGGATGCCTCCGCCCTGGTGCTGCTGCAGAAGAGCATTATGGGCACGATCAATGCCATTATCGGGGAACTGGTAACTCATGCAAAAGCATCGACATCTTCCGTTTACGAACTTACCGTCGCCGGCAATTCTACCATGCAGCAGATCTTCTGCGGGTTCGATCCATCTGCTTTGGGCGAAGTGCCGTTTGTCCAGGTCTTCGCAGAAGCGCAAACGCTGTCCGCATTATCGCTGGGCATAGATGCAAGTGTTGGTGCGACCGTATATGTATTTCCCCAGGTCGAGAGTTTTGTGGGCGGTGACACTGTAGCTGGCATGCTGGCTGCCCGCCTGGACAAGGCTGACAAGCCCACATTGCTGGTGGATATCGGCACAAACGGTGAAATCGTACTGGTCAACGGCCCGAAGATGTACGCGACATCAACAGCAGCTGGCCCCGCATTTGAGGGAGCCAGAATCAGGGAAGGAATGCGTGCGACGGCTGGCGCAATTGAAAAGATCATTATCGGCATCGATGTTCAGTATAACGTCATTGGGAATGCACGACCTTCCGGAATTTGCGGAACTGCACTCATAGATTCCGTTGCCGGCCTGCTGCGGTCTGGTATCATCGATTCTACCGGTCGCTTCCTTGAAGATGGCGAGCTGGATCCAAAGATGCCGTGTGCAGTGCGTGAACGGATTGTAATGAAGGACGGAGATGCTGCATTTATCCTTGCGCCCGCAAATGAGACGGCCACAGGTGAGCCAGTATGCCTCTGGCAACGCGATGTTCGCGAGTTACAGCTTGCGTCTGCAGCAATCAGGTCAGGCATAACGATTCTGCTCCGCCGGGCGGGACTGAAGCCTGAAGACATTGGAGCAATCCTGCTTGCTGGCGGTTTCGGAAACTTTATACGCCGTGGAAATGCCAGGCGTATTGGCCTCCTTCCACAGATCCCGTACGACCGCATCAGGTTTATTGGCAATGCGGCATCGCTGGGTGCCAAGCTTGCTCTGATGTCGGTGAACGAACGTCGTTACGCGGAAGAGCTGCGCCTTAAGACCGAACACGTTGATCTCTCACTCGATCCGGAGTTCCAGATGGAGTTTTCCGAATGCATGATGTTCCCGGAAGGCGACATCGACTCGTGTGATTTGCCGGGGTAATGCCTAGCGGGTCGACACCCGCATGGCTTGAACTCGAATAAGCGCCGTGAGACCAATGTTGAAAACAGGTGAGATACAGCCCCAGCCCGCCGGTTGGGCACATCTCTACAGTGAGGCTGAGCTCTACAAAGCTGCGGTCAGGCTCTACACCAAACCCCTGTTTGACTCGCGGAAGGCGCAATCTACATCGACCGACGATCGCACTCTTTACGATTTTGCGCGCCGGGGCCTCAAGAATCTGCAGGTGATCCACAGCCAGCTTGCCAGTCGAAACTTTCACTTCCGGCCCGGCCTGGCGATTCATCACAATTTCAACGGAAAGCACCGCACCTTATACATCTATCCGTGGGAGGAACGGCTGGTAGACCTTTTGCTCTACCGGATTCTGAACCGTCGGTTCAACAGGTGGTTTTCGCCTCACTCCTATGCTTACCGGCTAGATGGATGGGGACTGGATCGCTGTCAGCGCCGGGTTGCCAAAATCATCTCAAAGGCCAATGGTCCGATCTTTTCCCTCAAGCGCGATATCAGTGATTACTTTGGTTCAATTGATCACGAGGTCCTTCAAAGTCGTATTGACCAACTGGTTCTTCCAGGCGACTACCTCTCCACACTTCTTCGTGAGCGGATTGAGTTCCGGTACGTCGATCGCGGGATTGACGGTACGGCAAGGCAGGGAATTCCATTTGGAACTGCTGTTGC
>JBAXMA010000522.1:0-1934 GCA_037134535.1 bacterium | reverse complement strand
AGGTAGTGGCGTGGTGATCAATATCTCGTCCATGAACGCATTCAGACCGCTGACGAAGATTCCTGCCTACAGCGCGGCCAAAGCTGCTGTCAGTAATTTCACACAGTGGCTGGCTGTTCACCTGTCTAAATCTGGTGTGAGAGTCAACGCCATAGCCCCTGGATTCTTTCTGACTGACCAGAATCGCTCCCTGCTGACAAAGCCTGACGGTTCACTTACGAAGCGGGCCGGGACGATCCTTGCACACTCGCCGCTTGGCCGGTTCGGCATTCCGGCTGATCTTGTTGGCGTCACGCTGTGGCTCGCCTCTGACGATGCATCAGGATTTGTGACTGGTGCTGTCATTCCGATTGACGGCGGTTGCTCAGCCTTCAGCGGGGTCTGATTCAGGCGGCTGCAGTTCAAGAATCCGCCATGGCGCGCTGTTTAGCCGGACGTCTGCGAGGTGTGTGCTCACTCTCATCATTATGCGCTGAGGGCTTCCCATCACCGCCGCAGAGACTCGAACTTCAACACCGCACTTAGTTCGCACAAGCGATATGACTGTTCTGGACAATTGTCGTTTCTGGTCAAGCACTTCGTACTTCATGGGATGAATATGGATATGCAGCTTTGGCATACGCGCGAAAGCACGATTGCTGCGGTATCCGAAAATGTAAAGCGAGAACGAAAGGGCACCGGCAAGCGGTCGCGACAGATTCGCCGATATTGTAAGGTGTTTTCCATCCCAGTCGACAGTTTGCCACTGCGTGCCGATGAGCCTTGATCGCTCCGCTTCGGTCAACGCATCCGCAGTGGACCAGCTTCCAGCGCGTCGTGAACAACCATTCTTTCCTTCCTGTGGTGGAGAGTTTGCCGGCAGGACTATTCGTGGATAATCGCCGAACAGTTCACAACTTCTGGCAAAGGACAAAAGGAAACGGGATGAGTACCGGCACTGCGTTGCATGCATGAGTATTGCCGAGCGCTTCCTTGCGACCTCAAGTGGCTGCAGAGTCAGACGTGTCCAAGACACCCGGTCAGACAGATGTGCTGGTGATGTCATCGGCTCATCGGGACAGTAACCTTTCTTCAGAGGCCAGGTTTTGTAGTGGACAAGATACGGGTAAACGGCCGGTCGCAACTCACGCTCAAGATTCCAGAGCGCCACTTGCGTGAAGAGATAGAGCGCCCGGTGATCAGAGTTACGGTCGGCTGAGTGCGAAACGAATATCTTTGTCGGCCGGTAATCGCTAATTATCGATGTAATATCCTTCAGTACGGCATCACCCTTATGTAATGCGCCAGGTCGATACGCGCTATCGTAGGGTACCCTGTCTGCCTTCGTCAGAATGCTACGCAACGAGGCACAGTGCCCCCAGTGCGAATACCAGATTTCCATCACACCGAAGTCCGGGTAGCCGAGAAGAGTAATCGAGCCGCGATCAAGACCGAGTGCCGCACCGGCAGCAAGCGCCTCGGCACTGCGGATCATCCCCATCCGGCGGACGGCGGACGGTGTGAATACAGGATGCTTCCTGTGCAGCAGGAATGACAATTCATTGCTGTCGCCGCAGGTCAAGAAGACGATTCTGACAGTAGCGCCTGTTGCGATGGCTCGCTGTATGACACCACCGCAGCCGATTACTTCGTCGTCAGGATGAGGCGCAAGCACAAGGATTCTGTCGTTTGACTCGATGTTAAGCGAAGACATCTTAACGGCACCTTCGTACTCAACGGGGCAAACAGGCTGAAGCCCATGGTCTGGGCTTGAGCGCGATTTACTCCTTCTAGTTATGCCGGGCATCTTTTGCATCAACATCAGAATCAACAATCGGCACTGATCAGTCAAGAGCCGAGGGGCGCATCTGCGATTAGGTGCGGCTCAGCCGGAGGCTTCGCCCCATAGCTATCAAGCTAAGGATTTCATGGCAAAAATTCGCTAACTTATCCAT
>JBAXMA010000521.1:0-1944 GCA_037134535.1 bacterium | reverse complement strand
ATTCAGGCCGTCGAGGATGCGGACCCCCCGCTACGGATTCAAGAAGCATGGGGCATCTATGTCACGAAGTATGGAGTGAGGGACCGGGGCGGCGATGTTACATTGAACGGATACGAGGGCCACTGGACAAGATTCAGCGCATGGCTGGCAGCGGCTCACCCCGGAGTGCAATACCTCCGCGATATTACCGAAGCAATCGGCATTGAATACGCTTCTGATTTATCTGGCTCAGGCCTTAGTGCGAACTCGTACAACAAGCACGTCGTGTTCCTTAGCAAGATGTTTTCCGTACACGCAAAAGCGGCGCGGCTCACTTCTAATCCGTTTGACAAAGAGAACGTAGAACGGCGGACACTCCGAACCCATAGCAAGCGTGAGCTCACGATACATGAGTTGACCACTATTCTCGAGAGTGCTACCGGCGACCTCGGATTACTTCTGCTCCTCGGGGCGGCAACCGGGCTCAGGCTAGGTGACTGCTGCACCTTGACGTGGGGCGAAGTCGACCTTGTGCGCGGAATCATCCGGCGCATTCCGAACAAGACAGCTCGAAAGGGCAAGCCGGTAGTGCTGGGAATCCCGCCCATGTTACATGACAAACTTCTGGCAAGAGCTCCAAAAGCCGGGACAGGATATGTCTTGCCGGGAATGGCAGACACATATCAAGGGAGTGCTCCAAGCATTACGAACGCAGTCAAGGCACATATCTTGAACCTCGGGATTGACGTACACGCTCCGGGAACTGGCAGCAGGATCAAGCGCGATGCTGACGGCAAACCAGATCGGCACCCGGTGACAGGCAGGGTGATCCTCGAGGATACCGGCAAGCCAGCTCTTGTCGATGTTGGCTTTCATTCGCTCCGCCATACATGGGTATCACTACACGCGGCACGCGGCACTCCACAGGCTATCATTCAAGCCAGTGTAGGACACAGCAATCCGGCAATGACGGCACACTACACGCACGTCAACGAGGATACGGCGCGGAATGTTGCCTTGTCACTCCCGGCATTCTCAGGTGATGCGGCACCGGCGCGGGAAGCATTGCCAGCATGGGCGCGGGAATTGGTCGAAACACTAACAACGAAAAACGCAACGGCTATCAAGGCCGAATTACTGAAAGGGTGACAACATGATACCATTCGATGAACTGTGGAAACTCAACCGAGAACGCCAAGAACAGAGACTTGCATCGCAAAAAAAGAAACGCGACCGGGCGCTAAAGCGGATGAAAGAAACATGGAACACTCTGCATCGCAAATGCCCGCGACAGGCGGCGGATGTATTTTGGAAAGCTCTGTGCACCTTCCAAGATATTCAGGGCGAACTTGCTTTGACGCAATGTGGGATTCTGTTCCACAAGTACTTGGGAGAAGTACCAGCCAGCTCTGCTGGCAGGAAGATGTTCAATGCACAGAAGCAACGTCGAGAGATCAAGAGCGAACGTAACCGGGCTGCATGGACAACGTGGCAAACATGGATTGACAAAGAATATCAGGCTCACAAATGGGGCTTTTCATTCGCACAGAAAAAAGCGTCTGAACACTTTGGAGTGAATATCAAGACCATCAAACGACGCACAAAGAAACCTGGACACACTGATTAGATTGTCCTGTCTGCCTTGTTGTATTGTTGTCCCCATTAGCACGCCATAAGGCAAACAATGGGAGACAGAATATGACAGACACGGCGGCACTCATAGATGCGGTAATCAAGGCCTCACCCGAACGGCGGGAAGCAATCCTCAGAGCAGCTCAGGGTACCGACCGACCAAGGCCCGGCAAGATCGGCGAAGCTGCCAGCATCCTCGGAACGTGTCGCAAGACCGTTGAGAGATACGGCCGGGCCGGACTCCTCACGCAGATAAGAATCTCGCCCCGTTGTATCCGCTATGATTTGAACCAAGTTGAAATCCTCGCCACCCGTGGGGCGCAACTGTGACCC
>JBAXMA010000520.1:0-1956 GCA_037134535.1 bacterium | reverse complement strand
CCTAATCGCAGCCCTGCCCAAGCAAGAATCCAGTTCAGAATTGTGCTTGCCTTTATGTCATTCAGGTCTTACTGTTCGCGTTTTGTTATATCAGGAGGTTAGGGGAGCCATGAAGAAAGAGATACATCCGGAGTACGGCGAGGCTAAGGTTACGTGCGCATGTGGCCACGTATTCAGTGTTCGTTCGACAAGAAAAGAAATGCGCATTAACACCTGCTCGGCCTGCCATCCGTTCTTTACGGGAAAGTCCGCTCTGGCGGACGCGACAGGACGAATTGAGCAGTTCAGGAAGCGCTACGGAACAAAGTAGCGGCGTGAGAGCATAGGGCCAGCGAGCGGAGTCTTCCGTGCTGGCCCTTTTTCTTTATCTTCAGTTCATTACCATTCTCACTGACAGTAGCTGATCATGATCGATGAAACCTACATAGCCAGACTTGGCGCGCGACTGGCCGAGGTTGAAACGAGAATGTCAGAGGCTGCGGGCCTTAATGATCACAGGAAGTTGCGTACTCTCGTTGCCGAGCACGGGCATCTCAAGAAGGTTGTTGAGTGCGGGCAGCGGTTCCTCAAGCTCAGGCATGATATTGCGGAACATCGTGCACTGCTTGCCAATCCAGTTGCTGATCCGGAGCTGAAGGAACTTGCAGAAGACGAGATTCAGACGCTTGAGAAGGATTGCGTACTTGCAGAGCGCGAAATGACTGTTGCCATGCTTCCGCCGGATCCCAGTGACGGACGCAACGTGATTGTCGAAATCAGGGCGGGGACAGGTGGTGAGGAAGCCGGACTATTTGCTGCAGATCTTTTCCGGATGTATAGCCGCTTTGCGGAATCGAAGGGATGGCGGGTAGGAATGATTGATGCCAGTCCTTCCTCTGTGGGCGGATACAAAGAGGTCATATTTTCGGTCGACGGACAGAATGTGTATCGTTCGCTCAAGTATGAGAGCGGGGGTCACCGTGTGCAACGTGTGCCCAAGACGGAGGCCCAGGGGCGGATACATACTTCTGCCGCAACAGTTGCTGTTCTGCCCGAGGCCGAGGAAGAAGAAATCAAGATTCCGGCTGATGAACTCCGCATTGATATCTTTTGCTCGTCCGGACCCGGTGGCCAGGGCGTTAACACAACATACTCGGCTGTTAGAATTACGCACTTGCCAACGGGCACAGTGGCGCAGAGTCAGGACGAGAGATCTCAGAAACAGAACAAGGAGAAGGCGATGAAGATCGTACTTGCCCGTGTTCTTGATCACAGGCGCAGCGTTGAGGCCGCCAAGGCTGCAAGTGAAAAGAGGTCAATGATCGGTTCTGGTGACCGGAGCGAACGAGTTCGAACATACAACTTTCCCCAGAATCGCCTTACAGATCACAGGATTAATCTTACGCTCTACACGCTTGATCGTATCATCGCCGGTGATTTGAATCCGGTATTGGATGCGTTGTACCGTCAGGACACCGATTCCCGCATTCAGAAAGAAATGGAATCTACAGGCAAGGGTTGATGGCAAACGCTCACATTCATACGGTCGGAAGCATATTGAAGGCATCGACTGAGTTTCTGGCTGCCAGAGATGTCTTCGAAGCTAGGAAGGCCTGCGAGCTTCTTTTGAGCCGACTGCTTAACTGCCGGCCGCTCGAACTGTATGTCAAGTTTGATAGCCCGCTCACTGAGAAACATGTTGATGCAATGCGGAGGGGCGTGAAGCGGTTGGGGGCAGGAGAGCCTGCGCAATACATTGTGGGGCGTGTCAGTTTCATGCAGCATAGTTTTGCCGTGGACAAGCGCGCGTTGATTCCCCGTCCCGAAACAGAATTCCTTGTTGATGCTGTGCTCGCCTGCAAACCGCTGCGGGATGCTGACAAACCTGCAGTTCTGGAGATCGGAACCGGGTCCGGGTGTGTTATTGTCAGTCTGGCGCTTGCCATGCCTGGTGGTATTTATACTGCCATTGATATC
>JBAXMA010000519.1:0-1959 GCA_037134535.1 bacterium | reverse complement strand
CTGCAAGGGAGATGATAGCGAAACTCAAGATTGAGAAGTGGCAGACTGTTGCCGTGTCGATTCCACAGGCAGGAGATGGCGAACAATGCTGGGCAGTGTTTCAGAGAGGGAACAAGTACGCGTATCTCGTTGTAAACGCAGCAGAAGACGGTCGCGGTTCATCATCCATGCTGACTGAGGTCACAGAGGAGTGAGAGGCGGAAGGATCTGTCACTTCTTACCCATATTCAGTCACCTTTGCTGTTCGAACTACGCCGGACAAGTGTCTTTCGAGAGCCCTACACTCTCAGGGTGTTTCCTCCAGACTATTTGTTAGTTTCAAGACCGACCCTTCGATTTCCCATTTGATTCGGCCGGCAAGTCTCTCCCGCATCATTATCAGGCCGGCCCGTGATTCTCTGCGTACGGCTTTGGCTAGCGCATCCAAGAACGCAAGCCCCTTCGCGTTGGTGGGGATTCCCGCGTACATCTCATTGCCGTCAGAGGTAACGCTTATACCCATCCAGGTTTCCTGATCGTGCTGAGACTCGAGGCGAGGACGGAGAACGTGGAGCAGGCTTTTCATCTCTTTTGCCGTTACATGAAATGGTTTCAAGAACGGGGTCTTTGTCCTATCCGGCCCATCGCCGGAGTAGTACACCACCATGGGCCATGCCCGTAGTTCCTCGTTAAACCAGGTGACCAAGATATCGCATTGATAAGCTTTCAGAATATCGGCCGCCTTGCCAGATTGCAGCAATGTTCTCTCGTTCAAGCACCCTGCGACCGCAAGAAGGAACAGTGTGCACAGTAGGAGATATCCATATAAACGCACAGCGAGAGAGGGACTCACGTGACGCTGTATGAACATCTCGTAGCTCCAAATCTTGTCGCAACTCCTGCTCTGAGCTCTTTAAGGACCCGGCGCGTACTGGGCATTCTTCGCCATTTATTGATGGCATATCGATAAATACGCACATTGTCTTGGTTTCATTTCTTCAGCTGACGCAGCTTTTCCCGGGCGCGTTCACAGTAGCGGTCGCCGTCTACTGCAATGCGGAGGACCTTTTCATATGCCGCGACTGCGAGATCCGGCTGACCAGTCTCTTCGTAGACCAGGCCTTCGCGGAAGACTTTCTGGCACTCCGTGGAAATGTCGGAGTTTATGGAGTCCATGATCTTCTTGATTGCAGTATTGTTGGGATTAACTGTAGCTGCTTGCGCATAGTACTTGTAGGCTTCCCGCTTGTTATCCTTTACGAGCGCATCGCCTCGGGCAATGGCATTTCTCTCAATTTCTCCGAGCGCCTGATCGAGCTGCAACTTGATCTGATCTGCCTGCTGCCTGAAGTAGTTCTGTGCATCAGCTTCCGTGACTGTCAGTTTGCGGCATGTGTCAAGGGTACGGCGTATTGCCACCACGTCAGTGGAATTGATCAGGTCCTTGCCGGCCTGCAATTCTCTCCAGAGTGGATCAATGTCATTGATCCGTTTCTCAAGCGCCAGCAGTTCCGCATTGCCGGAAGAGAGCTTGAGCCCTTTCTTGATGCTTGTGCGAGCTTCCAAAGTGCTTCCGCGCCTGTAGGAGGTTTGCGCTTCTGTGATGGCTGCAGTCAGCAGGTCTGCGCTCTTCATGCTCTGCAGGAGTTCTTTTGCCTCGAGTGAGTAAACACTGGACGCCGGAATGGCAGTGAGGAGCTCGCCGGCGTTTTCCGGCTGAGACTGCGTCAGGAATTCCTTTGCTCTGACAAGGTTGTCCTGAGCGGACCGCTCAGCCTTAGCAAATGCAAGTCTCTTGGCGAGTATGGTGGAATCCGGGTATGCTTCCAGCGCCTTTGCAAGGAGCTTCGATGCATCTGCCCAGTTCTTTGCGTCCAGGGCAGTCTGGGCGTCCCGCACTTTGCCTATGATCAGTTCGAGATCCTTCGCGTTTCTGTAATTGGGCGATTTAATGAGCAACTTGGCACAGATATCCATGGC
>JBAXMA010000518.1:0-1972 GCA_037134535.1 bacterium | reverse complement strand
CCTTCGTTTGGACGCCATACGGCATCCGTATTTCTTCTCATTCGAAACCATTATCCTCCCACAGAACCGCCGTAACTTCGGCGGAACAATTATTGCTGCCCGGTCTATCCAAACCGGTATTGATTCTTGGCTTGTGCCTTCATGTTTGACTGCTGCAGAACATGTTATGTCATTGCTTTTATCCTCCTGCTGCTGATGTTGTTTCATTGTCACTTACTAACCCTCAACTACCGTGATTGTCCCGTCGGCGCGGTTTAGCACTGGGCGCTGTGGCGAGTAGAAGAGGTGTTCTTCGTACCTGCAGTCGGTTGCACCAAAGAGCTTCATCGGCTTCAACCGAGGAGCCGTCGCGTGCAGTCTCAGTGCCCAGTCATGCTCGCTTCGCTCTTTGTCTGTCGTAATCCATACTTCCACCGGCACAGATTCTTTACGTAAGTAATCGATGTGGTAGGACAGCTTAGTGGCTCCACACACATGTCGATGGAGTCTTGATTTGAGTCCACCCGATGCAGAGCCACAGTACAGATAGAAGCCTGCCTGGAATGTGAAGGTACCGAGTTTGCCAACTGTTATGGTTTGCTCAGTCTGAAGATGAAGGACAACGACGTAAGCGCCCTTGGCTTTCTCTAAACCGTTCTGCTTAAAAAGAGCCAGAAACTCAGCGTCACTCATATTCCGAGTTCCAATGGCAAGAACAGTTTCCGCTGGTTTCGGCCACTCACTCACACGATTCCAGCACTTCAACAACCAGGACGAATGCGCCATTGGATCCGGCACTTCCGTCATTGCCTGCTTGCTCCCAAGCAGATCTTTGTCAGGCCACAGATGCAGCCGGTTGTCTATGTTTGCTTCCCGCGCAACCTTCTCGGCCATCTGCAACGTCTTGATTGCGTATTGGCGCTGCGTCGTGGCGTTAGCGAAGATCGTTTTGTGAGTCCATTCACCACCTGCAGCGTCAGATACTCGATCTATGTTTCCGCCCCTGACGTTCAAGGCCTCCAGGAAGACCGTACAAGGCTCTATCTCAGCTACGGCCTCAAGTGTTCGCCTGAGATCATTGTCGTCGACTTCCGGGGGCACAGGAGCTACTGCAACATAAACGGGAATGCCCGCGTCCCCGGCACGTTTCAGCGCAGCCAATCGTTCTCTCGCTGGAGGAACGGCAGGCTCGTAGATGCCACTTATGCCGGTATCCAGAGATATGACGCTGGTTCCCAGCAGCAATCGATTGCCGAAGGATTTCAGCAATTCGAAGTATGGTTCTGTTGCTGAAGGGAACCTTGTTTGTATTCTCACTCTGAGATCGGAATGATCCCGAATAAGTTCCAGGGATCGTCGCAGCAGGTAGTCCCTGTGCGCATCCAGCTCCTGGCGGCGTTTGTCATCGTTGTGCCGGATGCCTTGAAACGCATCCGTCGTAGTGCAATACATGACGGCACGATGTCCGCCATGAATCAGGCTGCTTGCAGGAATTCTTCTGGCCACGTCGAGAGACTTCAGGAATGCCTTTTCATCCCACGGTCTGAGTAACGCGTACTGCCCCCATTGCCGATTGGGGTCAGTTACAGCATGCTTAGCCAGATTCTTGGCCTGCTTAGTTGCCGAAACTGACGGTACATAACAAAACGGACAGCCATGTCCACAGCCTACAAACATGTTGGCCGTGAAATCGCAGAGGCTCTTGAACTTAAAACCTGTCTGCGCGATGACAAGCGGCTCTCCACACATGTCCACCATTTCACCACGGCAGGATGGAGAGAGAGCAGCGGGGGCCGGTGCCCCCGCCACAACCGCTGCAGTTAGTGAGTTACGCTGCGGCATTATGTGTGCCTTTCTTGCTTGTGGTCTTTTTGCCCTTCGCTCCCGCAGTCGCCTTTGCTTCGGCTTTCAGCTGAGCGGTGTGAGCGCTTATTGCATTGGCGATTGTCCCTATCTGCTCAGCCATTTCTTTTGCAAACGGCAGGTTCTTCAG
>JBAXMA010000517.1:0-1978 GCA_037134535.1 bacterium | reverse complement strand
GTCCGCGGCATCGTGGCAGTGAATGCAGCCATCCCATACCGCATGGACCATCTCAGCCAGCGCAAGATTGTTCGACACGACAGAGAAACCCTGCAATCCATTTTTCTTTGCATACGCATTTGCCTGCTTCACCCGCTTGATGCTCCAGTTGCTGCCGCCAAATGCCTTGATTCGACCGGCACGGACGTGTTCGTTCAGGACGTCAATGAACTTGCGAACAGGGATATCAAGGTTGTCGCGGTGCATCATATAGATGTCAGCATGATCGGTTCCAAGCCATTCCAACTGCTGAGTCAACTGCGCCGAAAGATCATCCGGATTACACTGCGGTGTATGCGCGCCCTTGGCGATGATTACCACCTGGTCGCGTATGCCTCTGGATGCGATCCACTGTCCCAGTAGACGTGATCGTTCCTGACCATAGATGTGCGCTGTGTCAAAGGCATTGCCGCCGCGCTCAAAGTAGTCGTCGAAGACCGTGGCCGCATGGAGTATGGTGTCCTGATTGTCGACACCCATCACCAGGCGTGATATCGGCTTGCTGAGATTAGCTATCTGGCCGGTGGGCATTGGTCTGGCAACTCTAACTTTCAGCGGCCGGTTAGCGATAGTCACTGGCTTCAGGTTGGCCGACTTCTCTGCTTCGTATGTGAGACCAATGGATGCGCGCCAGGCATCCTGGGTCCGGATGTTGCCCATCGTGTCAGCCCAAGTCATTGCCGGTGACTCAGCCTGCTGATGCCCGGCACGTATGGCACGCCCGCAGACATCTGCCTCGTGTGCAAAGCTTGTTACTGAAGACTCAATCGCAATCTCCTGCGACGGCTGGCCGTTCTTATTGACGATGATCTTACCTGGCATCGCGCCCTCACGTGCGCAGACATAGGGGTCCGGTATGAAGATATTGCCGGAACTACCGAATATGCGGACCACGTTCTCCTGGTTCACGCCAACGCCGGTCGCCAGATTGGCGACGATGTCATGTGGGAACTTCAGGGTGGCAACAGCCCAGGCGTCTGCACCGGTTTCCGGATGCAAATGTCCTGCACCGTTGACTGAGAGAGGGTCTGCGAAAGGCTGACCCAGCGCCGCACCAGCGATCAGGCGGGCAATGGATGTGGTATAACCGCCAACGTCAAGGATGCCACCACCGGCGAGGGCATTGCTCCAGATGCGGCTGTCAGGATCAAATCCGGCATGGAACGAGAATGTGGCCTGAATGACACTGACATCACCAATGGCTTTCGACCGAAGCAGTTCAACGAGCTTTGCAGTCTGGGGGTGGCACCGGTACATGAACGCTTCCATAAGGAAGACTTTGTGTGCCGCAGCGGCCTCGATCATTACCTGAACCTCGTAAATATTGAGGGCGATCGGCTTCTCGACAAGAATGTGCTTACCCGCCTCAGCGGCCTTTATTACCCACTCGGCATGCTGCGGGTGAGGGGTTGAGATATAGACAGCTTCAACATTGGGATCGGCCAAGAGCGCTTCGTAGGTGGGATGACAACGGGCAATGCCGAACCTGGCACCAAACTCATCAGCCTTCGCCTGAGTTCTCGAACCAACGGCAACCAGTTCACCGGTCTGCGATACCTTCACTGCACGCGCAAACGCTTCCGCAATCGCACCAGTGGCCAGCAATCCCCATCGAATCTTGTCGCTCATGATAATCTCCTGAAGATTTAGTTGTATACGAAAGGCGCGATAGTTACACAAGTCCGCCTGAGGCACAAGGAAATGTGAGTAGCCCGAAAGCTCGTCCAAAGACATTCCGTTAACTGGGTAATTGGCCCAAATAGAGCTGATTCGTTAGAGTAGTTAACGACAAAGTTTACGGAATAGTAGTGGGACGGACTTTCTGATCTGTGGATCAGACGCCGACTCGGGCTCCCTGCCGTTGCAAACTTATAGAAGCCAGCAGCACTGGATCGCGCGCAAGCGCGCTTCCTACATGGGAAATACAGAACCATGCGGT